>JAOZLO010000396.1 GCA_029934775.1 Desulfocapsaceae bacterium | reverse complement strand
TGCTGCGGGAGCAGGGTCAGTATGAGCTTTATCCCAGTAATCCGTACGAAACAGTCATCAACACCCGTCCCCCGATCTCCTTTTATAATGATAATAATCCCGACTGGCTGAACGTAATGATTTTTTATCATGTGATCGGCCATATCGATTTTTTCCAGAACAATCTCTTCTTTCGCCATACCTGGGACTACGATTTCTCTGGCAAGGCTCTTTCTGATAAACGGTTGATAGCTAAACTCAGGTCAGAGAAAGGGCGATGGGTTGACTATGTTATTGAGTTTTCCAGATCCATTGATAATTTGGTTGGTTATTTTGACATGCTCTCTGATCTCTCGGGCATGAGAGGAAATAAAAGACTATCAATGCTGGATTTTTATTTTGATATTTTTCTCCAGGAGATGCCTGACAGTTCTATTTCCGGGTATGTTTCAGAAATTGAACTGTATAACAGTTTTATCAAAAAGCATTCTGAAGATGGAGAGAGCCTGTTTCTTGACGGTGTGAAAAGCAGATATGCCGAGTTTGAATCATTTTATAAGAAAGCTCTGAAGAGGAAAAAAAGCAATAGGCAACCAGATCTTCTCCGGTTCCTTATGGATAATTCCGAGTTTCTCAATAGAGAAGAGAACAGGTGGATGAAAACTGTGATGGAGGTGATACGTACGACCTCCCTCTATTTTCAGCCCCAGATCCGGACAAAGATTCTCAATGAAGGCTGGGCCAGTTACTGGCATGAAGAGCTCTTTTTAAAAGATGACCGCATAAAAGGTCATGAAGTTGAATTTGCCATAGTCAATGCCAAAGTTACCTCGATGCCCCGGGTGGGGCTTAATCCGTATGCTCTGGGGATGCGCCTTTTCAGTTATCTGAGGTCCCAGGCCGACAAGGGTCGTATTTCGTTTGATTTTGATAGAATATCTGATCGGAACAGGCGCAAAAAATATGATGCACAGACAGGAACTGGAAAAGAATTTATCTTTGCTGTACGGGAAGATTTTTCCGACACCATGTTTATTAACTCATTTATTGAGCAGGATTTTGTTGATCAGTATAAATTATTTGTTGTGGATAAAAGACTAAACAAGGAGCGAATGACCTGGGAGTACTTTATCAAAAGTAAGAGAGCCGTCGACTATAAAGAAATGATTGTGGATTCTCTCTACCACCCGCCTTCTATGGTGATTAGTGCGGACGATGACAACACTCTGATTCTTGATCATATTTTTGAAAAAAAACCTCTTGTACAGGATTATATTGAAGCGACCCTGATGGGAGTGGAGTTTCTCTGGGGAGGGAAGGTGTGTTTGTATACTTCCGAACCGGAACCGATAAAAAAGGGAACAGCTCCGGTTCAATCAGCAAAGGAGGAAACAGATTCCAGAAAGATCAAATGGAAGCGTTTCAGATATACGATGAAGGATAGGAAAATGATCCGAGTCCTGGGCTCTTAGGAGGTTGTCCACGAACGGTCTCCCGGGAGGTTCCCATAAAATGGTGAATGAATGCGCAATTTAACAAATGCCATAAGCAATCTTGCTGCATATGAAGAGCAGTGGTACAGCCGGCCAATAATTTCATTTGCTGATTTTCTCCAGGAGGTTGTAGATCGGCCTGAGCAGTTGATTCGTGATGTTTATCAGGTCTATGCCGATATGATAAACTGTTATATTTGTGATGGGGAGGACGAATACAACGATGACCCGGAGTCTATAGCATTTTTAAAATATGACTGTACAAAATTATTTGTTGAAGGCTCTGACAGGCCTTTTTTTGCTGATCGTCTGTTTGCCAATCGTCTGATGCGGCATGTGGATTCCTTTAAAGTGGGGGGGAAACAAAATAAAATATTTATCTTTGACGGCCCCCATGGAAGTGGAAAATCCACATTTCTCAATAATCTGCTGAGAAAATTTGAAGAATACGCCAATTCCCAGGAAGGGTTTCGATATGAAGTTGTCTGGAGGCTTAAACGAGATCATCTTGTGGGAGGGGTTCATAGTCTTGGTTCTCTTACTGACAAACTTGCATGGGTACTTGAAGGAGAAGGGAAAAAAGAACTTGCAACCGAACTGAAAGGCGCCTGCAGTAATGGAGCAGATCTAAGTGGTTACATTGATGTGCCATGTCCAAGCCATGATCATCCTCTTCTCATTATCCCCAGGGATGTTCGCCGGAGTTTTTTTGATGATATTTTTGAAAATGATGAAATTAAATGGCACATATTTACTGAGAAAAAATATGAATGGGTATTTAATGATGAGCCCTGCACCATCTGCAGCTCCATATATCAGGAACTGCTCAAAAAATACCATGATCCCGCTAAGGTCATGGCATTCGTTTTTGCTCGCCCCTATGTTTATAATCGCAGGCTAGGTGAGGGGATCTCTGTTTTTAACCCCGGCGATAAACCGCTGCGGCAAAATGTGATGACCAATGAAATGGTGCAGAAGAGTCTGAATAACATGATGGAGGGGGCAATGCGGGTCAGCTATCTCTATTCCCGCTATGCTAAAACCAATAACGGCATTTATGCACTTATGGATATCAAATCTCATAACACCGAGCGGCTGATGGAATTGCATAATATAATAAGCGATGGTGTGCATAAGGTTGAGGATATCGAAGAACGAGTCAATTCTCTGCTTTTTGCTCTGATGAATCCTGAGGACAAAAAACTGCTGAAGGACCTGCGCGCATTTGCCGACAGGATAGAATATATCAATATTCCGTATATCCTTGATCTGAAGACAGAAGTAGATATTTATCGAGAAAATTTTGGTAAGCACTTAGAAGAGAGCTTTCTTCCCAGGGTTCTGCATAATTTTGCAAGGGTGATTATTGCGACTAGACTTGTGACTGAATCGGAGGCGATGAAGGAGTGGATCGGCAATTCTGAAAAATATGAAATGTACTGTGATGAGCATCTTCAACTTTTGAAGATGGAAATTTTTACCGGCCATATACCTAACTGGTTGTCGGAGGAAGATGTGGATGGCTTCGATGCCAGACGGCGGCGAAAAATCATAGCTGAATCTGAAAAAGATGGATGGGAAGGGCTTTCCGGTCGAGAATCCATTAAAATGTTTAACGAGTTTTATACAACCTATGCGAGAGATGATAAGCTTATTGATATGTCAATGCTGCAGACATTTTTCAGGAAATTCTGTAAAGAGAACAAGGATATTCTGTCTATAGGTTTTCTCGATTCTCTTCTGAGGATGTATAATTACACAGTACTGCAGGAGGTGAAGGAATCACTCTATTATTACAATGAAGGCCAGATTTCCCGAAATATTATAAATTATATTTTTGCGGTGAATTTCGATATCGGAGCTGTGGAATTATGTGAATTCACTGGAGATAAAATTGAGATTACTGAGGATTTTTTCAGGCGGGTGGAATCTCCGCTGCAGGTAGATGCTAATGATGCCGCCCTGTTCAGAGCAACTACACAGAAATCATATACGGCCGTTGCTTTAACCCAGGAGATGTTGCGTGACGGAATGGTTATTTCGGAAACCAGTCTTTATATGCATCTCTATGAAAAATATGTGTATAATTTGAAGGAAAAAGTACTCGATCCGTTTCTAAAAAATGAAAATTTTCCACGGGCGGTGAAAGATTTCAACCATGATGATTTTAAGACCTATGATAAAAAAATTCAGGATGATGTCAC
>JAOZLO010000395.1 GCA_029934775.1 Desulfocapsaceae bacterium | reverse complement strand
ATCTGTTCCGCTGCATGGAAATGAAAGTGTCCATTCTTATCTCCACGCAGATGTTGAGAGCACCACTCTTTGCCCCATTTTTCATAAAAATTTTGTTGGGGCATAATATGTTCGTATGCCAGCAGGGAACAGGAGTGGAAAAGAGTGATATCTGCCTCTTCATCTCCCTGTAACATAAAACCAAGATGATCAACTGCATTCAGAGTATGTATAGAGCAATCCACCGGTACCAGAAAATGGCGGCCGGAAGGTTTGCCACTGACAATCCACAGCGGCATGGAATGATCCTTTTCCCAAAGAATGGTAGATATACTGGTGCTGAGCATTTTCTGCAGACCGGAGATATCTCTTTTGGCCAGTATTATGGCGTCATAGAGACCGGATTGTCCCTTCTGTAATAGCGCGGCAGCCACACCGACCAGGGAGAGAACGGCATTGCAGCACACCTGCTCTCCTGTAAATCCGGCAGCCTCGAGTTGTCTCTTCAAGGCAGACAAGTTGCGCTCAGCAATCCTCTTTTCCTTCAGGGCCGCCGGGTGTGATATTGCTATTGAGGCCTTATCACCAAGGAGTTGCTGGCTAGCAGAGACACCTTGAATGGGTACAACGCTGAGTAAATCAAAAACAACATCATGCCTGGTCTGAAAAAGATTGCCAAGATATTGAGCAGTAACATTGTCTAAATCAGTGCCGCCGACAGCAACCAGTATTTTTTTCTCCATTTTTATCCTCTTGCGAGTCCAGGTATCATCGAGGGAGGAACAACAAGCACCGGGCAGGGTGCCCGTAAGATAGAGTTTGTTGCAACCGTTCCAATTGATTCTACACCTGGATCTTCTCCCATAGAAAGAGGCAGCTCGGTTGAAGTGCCAAGTACCATGAGGTCCACAGCAGCATTTCTGGCAAGTTTTGAAATCTCCCCCACCACATCGCCGTCAGTAACATTAATGGCATAGTTATCAAACGTTTTCTCTCTCATCTTTTCCACATACGCCTGCGCTACCTTTGCTTCACCTTCTTTAATTACCAGCTCAACTTTGTCTTTATCACCATTTATACGGCCGAGGCCATAATATATCCATAACTTCGCATCGTTTTCCATGGCAAGGTTTAACGCAAAATTAAAAATATGGTCACAATATTCAGTCAAACAGGTATTAAATAATATCTTCTTGTACATTTTTTGTCTCCCTGTTTTTTAGTACCTTATTCCCTAATTCCTGTCATAAACAACAAGAAGAAGAGGAATGATTTTTGAAATTATGCAGTTACAGATATCGCCAAGGTACTTATATCCCCTTGTGGGGTGGTAGGATAATTTATTATCAGTTAAAACCTCATTATGTTATAGTGCAGACCCCAGATCCTCAGCCTGCACTATAGACAACATTTTCAGTTCCCCAGAGTGTCTGCCACAGCCTCTCTCTCAAGATGTTCCTGCCATTTCTCTCCCCAAAGATCAGGAGTATTTTCTTCAACTGGAAGGATAGAGTCCCAACTGACACCAATTTCCGAAAAAATATTTTTCAGAGCTTCTTCACTGGATGCGAGCCATATACAATAACGAATCCCTTTATCCTCGTTGGTATAAGTTCTCACCCATACTCCCACTCCGGCATCTGCCAGTTTTCTCCAGCTGGCCTGCACCTCTTTACAATCAATATCGACATTGTTATGAACCATCATAAATTTAGTAAATGTATCCTTTTTCATGGCTATTCTCCTTTTTGGTGGTTTTGGAAAATCTCTTTATCAGTATTAACATCTTCCGCCTCCCCAGCGAATGCGCATTCTAGACTGGATCACAAAAAAACATGCAATAACTATGCCAGGTGGAAGGATATGGGGTTTTGCATATAATATTCAGATAATTACACCATAAATAAAAAATCAACTGTGGTTTTTTACAACGCATAAGCGCCAGGGGGATTATTTGATCCTGTTTTATAGGCTCTGTCCGAAAGCATTCAACCGAATCCTATCATTTCAAATAGTTACAACATGTTTTATTTGGATATTGACAAAAGAGTTATCCGTTACTTTAAATGGTGAAGCCGGATAGGTGGCGCCACCTGGTGGCGCCGAGATGAAATTAGGCTCTTTGATATTAGCGCTGTGAAAACAGGAGTTTCTGTCTCAATTTGAACGGAAAGGCGAAACTTTTTTCTTGCTCACTGTGTATCGATAGTTTCTTTACATTTGAAAAGCTGTATGATGTTATCCGGTTATTTGGAATCAGGCAGTCATCCCAGTCTCTGGCCTGGATCATGTTATTTACAATATGCTGGCGATAGAGGAAGAGATTGAAGGATAGAGAATTGCCACAACCCAGCATTCTGAAACAGGTGATTGTGTTGACCCTGTTTAAGCTGTTACTCAACACCTGCAGGCGATTTGTCTATCCTTTTGCACCTGTTCTCAGTCGTGCTCTTTTTGTACCGCTTACGGCCATCACCTCTATAATCGCCGCAAGTCAGTTTACCTCCATCCTCGGGCTTTTTTGCGGACCGGTAGCAGATCGACTTGGCTACAGAACCATGATGCGGTATGGCTTGGCAATTCTATGTATTGGAATGCTGCTCTGTGGTCTATTCCCCGTATATTGGATTGTCTTTTTTGGCCTGCTGGCTGTGAGCCTCGGAAAAACAATCTTTGATCCGGCGGTGCAGGCATTTATTGGACAGAATATACCCTTTCAGCGTCGGGGCAGGGTTATCGGTTTTGTTGAAATGTCCTGGGCCGGCAGCACCCTGGCAGGTATTCCGCTCCTCGGTTTAGTGATAGCTGAGAGTGATCTGGAAGTATCTTTTTTTCTTCTCTCATTCCTCGGTTTTTTGGGTTGGGTCAGTATCAACCGGCTTCTACCTCCTGATAAAAAAAAATCAACTGGCGAAAGGAGAAAAACGGGACTGTTTTTGTCTTTGAAGCAGTTGATGAAAAATCGCCATGCTGCAGGGATGCTTGGTTTCGGGTTCTGGATTTCGATCGCAAGTGACAGCCTCTTTGTTGTCTATGGAGTCTGGTTTGAACAGGCCTTTCATGTTTCACTTATTACTCTTGGCTTCAGCACTGTGGCAATCGGAGCAGCTGAGCTTTGCGGAGAATCGCTGACCGCCCTTTTTGCCGATCGTCTGGGGCCCAAAAGGGCAATAACACTGGGTCTTGTTCTGGTCATAATATTCTATTTTCTACTGCCTTTTATCGGTCATACTCTCCCTCTGGCTATGGCAGGAATGTTTCTGGTCTTTGTGGCCTTCGAGTTTTCAATGGTCTGCAGTTTTTCGCTGAGTAGTGAGCTTATGCCCGAGGCACGAGCAACCATGATGGCCGGTTTTTATGCTACTTCCGGTATAGGCAGGATGATCGGTGTCCTTATCGGTGCAGTTTTATGGAAGGCGGGAGGCATCACCGCGGTGGCATGGACGGCTGGCTGCCTGACTGCACTGGGGCTGCTCTCGTTTATCTGGGGACTTTATGGTTGGGAACATAAGGAGTCAAGCAGATCAGGGCCCAGATAGGTTCTTTCATTTTCTCCGAGGATGCCCAAAGAGAGACAGATAAGGGTCCAGAAATGGACGACGCCATAGTTGCCGCCATAATGGTGACCGATATCCTCCATCTGCGAATGACAGTTATGACAGGGAGTGAGGACATAACTCGCTCCAGTGGCTGCAATCTGGTCAA
>JAOZLO010000394.1 GCA_029934775.1 Desulfocapsaceae bacterium | reverse complement strand
TATACGGGACAATTTCAGAATGGGATGATGCATGGGGATGGAAGACTTGAACTGCCCAATGGTGATAACTATGTCGGAGACATGCACCAGGGCAAGATTCATGGGCATGGTACCTATCGTCATAGTGATGGCAGAGAATACAAAGGTGATTTTGTTTCCGGTAAAAAGAATGGTACAGGTATTTTTGCTTACCCTGATTCGACTCGTTATGCAGGAGGGTTTAAAGACGATCTTTTTTCCGGAAAAGGTGAATATCTTTTTGCTGATGGGAGCCTCTATAAGGGAAATTTTAAACATGGAACTTTCAGCGGTGAGGGCGAGCTTGTCTATTCTGATAAAACAATTTACAGGGGGCAGTTTCTTGATGATCTTCCCCATGGAAAAGGAGTCTTGATATCGGGTGACGGTAGTCGTTTCGAGGGAGAGTTTAAACTTGGACAAAGGGATGGCCAGGGAAAATTCACACGAAGTGACGGCCGTGTTTTTGAAGGTGTTTTTGAAAACGATAAGCTGGTAAATTAACCCCGGTACTTCCCGTTTATTGGATTTGGGGTAAGCAAATAAAGGTAAGATGAAAAATGCGCTGGAGTTATAAAACAGTACATTATGAATTAAAAAAAGAAGGCTTGCTGGGAAGTGCCTTTCTCGATGAATCAGAGATCGAATTTTCCCTCAATGAATATGGTCGGGCCGGTTGGGAGCTGGTTTCCATACTTGAAACCATGGATGGCATTATTGCTGTTTTTAAACAGCAGCTTTCAAGTGAATCCTCATCTTTTTTCAATATCAATCCTGCGGAAAACGAACAGAGTAAAATATTGCCGGAAGAACAGTCGGAAACTGCCGGTAAGAAAGTGGACCCTGACTCTCTCAAAGCTTTTACCCGAGAAAAGATCGATATGAAAAAAGAGAGGGAGGCACCGATTCTTGATGAGTTTGAAATTGTTGAGAGCGATTCCAGGGGTGAGGAAAATGTTGAAGAAGAGTCACCGGGATCGGGGGGAGATATAGGTTCAATCCGCATTGAGTGATAAACTCGTAAAAAGTTAATTTTTACGACGCCATTCATTGAGTAGTGACTGAGAGATGGTTGAGAAGAGGATTGCATGGGTGAATCAAGAGAAAGCGTGGCTGGTAGAGATCTGGAGTTTGTAAAAAGCACGAGTTACACCCTGGGGGTTGAGATTGAATTTCAGACCCTGGATAAAAAAACATATGACCTTGCCCCTTTTGCACCAATTTTACTCGAAAATGCACCCGCACTGCTGTGTCCACGCCTTTCCCCTGAGTTTATTCAGTCTATCCTGGAGATCCAGACCGGTATCTGTTTTTCACTGACTGATGTGGAAAACGACTTGATGCAGACGGTGAGCATGGCTGAAGAGCTGGCAGAAGAGAATGACAGCATGCTCTTTGCTGCAAGTCTTCATCCTTTTGCAAAACATCGTGAGCAGCTCCTGACGACCAATGATCGTTATGAGGCGATTATGCAGGAGTTGCAGATTGTGGGGAGGAGGTTTATAACCCAGGGCCTGCATGTACATGTGGGACTTCCTGACGGTGAATCAGCCATTCGGATCTGCAATCAGATCCAGGCATATCTCCCCATACTTCTAGCCCTTACAGCCTCATCTCCTTTTTATCAGGGTGAGGATACCGGTCTGATGTCATACCGGACGAAGCTCTTCGAAGCGTTGCCTCTGGCCGGGGCATATACCCATATTGAAAGCTGGCATCAATTCAAAGAAGAGGTTCAACTACTGCAGTCTGTAGGTGTGATAACATCTATCAGGGATCTCTGGTGGGATGCGAGACCACATCCAGATTTCGGCACATTGGAAATTCGTATCTGTGATCTGCCGGTCAAGTTTTCTGATATTCTTGGTATTACAGCAATGATACAGGCCTTGGTGGCAACACTTGCCGAGGATAAAAGTGTATGTCTGCCCCTGAATCAGCATATTGTTCAGTCCAATAAGTGGCAGGCTGCGAGGTATGGACTGGCAGGAACCTATTTTGATCCCAGTGGGATATTGTCTCAAGAACGAATATCTTTGCGGGAAGCGACCGCTCGTCTGTTGAAAAAGATCGAACCGGCGGGAGGAAGGCTTGGATCTGAAAAGTATATGAGACATATTGAAAGAGTTTTGAGGGATGGTACAGGAGCTGATTTTCTACGATGCTGCTATGGAAAATCTGGAAGTTTTAAAAAAGTGGTTGCGTCTTTATGGGGAGAATTCTGGCAGTGACAATGTATGATAAATCTATCGTAGCATCGGGCCATTCGCTTGTGAGCGATGCTGCGGGCACTATTCTTGAGCAGGGCGGTAATGCCTTCGATGCAGTGGTTGCAGCAGGATTTGCAGCAGCTGTTACAGAACCAATGCTCACCAGTCTCGGCGGCGGTGGATTTATGCTTGCCCACAGTGAGGACCGGGGTGAGAAGGTTTTTTTCGATTTTTTTGTTAATACACCGGGAGAGGGTGCTCAGGAGAGAATAGTAAAACCGGATTTTTTTCCAGTAACAGTAAATTTTTCAGGTTCTTCTCAGATATTTAATGTCGGTATGGCTTCTGTTGCTGTCCCTGGAATTCTGAAGGGACTTCTTCATATTCAAAAGAAACTCGGTCGTATGGGGCTACAGGATGTGACTGTACCTGCTAAAGAGTTTGCACTTGGCCACATTGTTAATGGCAGGCAGGGTCATTTTCTTAAACTGCTCCGCCCCATAGCGACCCTCACAGATAAAGGGCGATCTCTCTATGAACCCGGGGGGAATAGTATCCGGGAAGGTGATGAGCTTGTTAATAGAGAGGCAGCCGACTTTCTTGATCAATTGTGTCAGGAAGGTGATGAAAGTTTTTATCGTGGTGAGATAGCGTCTAAAATTGACACTGAAATGAAAAATGGAGGAGGATTGCTCACGGCACGGGATCTTGCCTCCTTTGAGGTTCATGAAAGGGAGCCTCTTGCTGTCTCCTACAGAGATCATGTGTTGCTCACCTCTCCCGAACCGTCAATGGGGGGAGCTCTGATAGGCCTGGCACTTTCTTTGTCTGATGGTGAAGAATTACCTGATTACCAATGGGGATCGGGGAAATATCTGGTTAATTCCGTTGCTCTTATGAGAGAGGTTGAACAGTTGCGAATCGCCGGGGTCACATCACCCTCTGCTCTGTATACATTTCAAAGAGATGGGAAAGCAGTGGTAAAAGCCAGGGAAAATATGAGGGTTTTTAGCCGGGGGACAACGCATATAAGTGTGGCTGATTCGAAGGGAAACTGTGCCAGCATGACCTGCTCAAACGGAGAAGGGTCCGGTTACTTTGCACCGGGAACAGGGGTTATGCTTAACAACATGATGGGTGAAGACGACCTGCATCCCGCGGGGTTCCACTCGGCCCAGGCCGGGGTGAGGGTGTATTCCATGATGTCTCCTTCACTGTTATTGAGAGATGAACATGTAAAGTTAGTACTCGGAAGTGGCGGTTCAAAACGGATTCGCACAGCAATAACACAGGTACTGAGACAGGTTATAGATTTTAATCGACCTTTGCAGCAGGCAGTTGACGCCCCTAGAATGTATCTTGATGAAGATTGTCTGCAGTTGGAGCCCGGTTTTACTCAAGAGGCTGTTAATATTTTAAAAAACAGGATACCTGTTAATCTCTGGAAGCAGCAGGAT
>JAOZLO010000393.1:2697-3686 GCA_029934775.1 Desulfocapsaceae bacterium | reverse complement strand
AAGAAGAGACACGGTCTTTTATTATAAGTCTGCCTATTTTTGACAGTTTTAACGTGACTGAGCTGTCACTACTCGCCCGGCACATGAGCTATGTCCATCTCCAGAGGGGCGAATTTCTCTTTGTTGAAGGTGATCCCGGTTCATTCATGGGTTTTGTAGTAAGCGGTGTCATTGAGGTCTTCAAGCGGGCTGAAACTGGTGAAAATATTGTCCTGGCCAGGCTCGCCAGAGGAAGTTCAATAGGTGAAATGGCACTTATTGATAAATCCCCCAGATCTGCAACAGCTGTAGCTAAGCAATCAACAACCATGGTTACTCTGACTGAAAAAGGTTTTGAAATGCTCGCCAACAAGTATCCAGAAACAGGAATTAAAGTAATTCAAAAAATTGCTCGCCTGCTCAGCTTGAATATGCGAAGAACATCAAGTAAACTTGCTGACCTTTTACAATCTACTCCATGATTTTTCTCTTCTTTTTAAAAAATATGTCTTCTGTTAATTACACTATCCCCGAATAAACAGTTATGCATGTTCACCCAAACATACTTACCGAATCAGCCACCACTTTTCATGGAATGATAGGAACAAGTGAACCGATGCGTCGCCTGTTTGAACTCATCACCAAAATTGCGGAGGACGATTATTCAACAGTCCTGATAAGAGGAGAATCGGGTACGGGCAAGGAGATGGTTGCTAAAGCCATACACGCCCAAAGCAAAAGAAAAAAAGAAAACTTTGTTCCTGTCAACTGTGCTGCTATTCCCGACGATCTGCTGGAAAGTGAACTCTTTGGTTACACCAAGGGTGCATTTACAGGAGCAGCATCGAATAAACCTGGTCGAATACAGTATGCTGATAAGGGGACACTCTTCCTCGATGAAATCGGTGATATGAAATCTTCATTGCAGGCGAAATTATTACGGGTCTTACAGGAAAAGGAATTTGAACCTGTCGGAGCCTTCAAACCTATTCCTGTTGACACGCGGGTTG
>JAOZLO010000393.1:0-2687 GCA_029934775.1 Desulfocapsaceae bacterium | reverse complement strand
CTGGCAGCTACCCATTGTGATCTTGAGCAACTGGTCAGTGAAGGAAAGTTCAGAGAAGATCTTTACTACCGACTCAGTGTCATCCCCCTGAACATACCTCCGTTAAAAGAACGAGCTGAAGAAGATATTCTCCAGTTGATAAATTCTTTCATTACAACCTACACTGTCAAGCGGGGCCGAGAAAAATTATCCTTCTCGCCCCACGCTGTTTCTTCACTTATTTATTATGAATGGCGCGGTAATGTCCGGGAACTTGAGAACCTGATCCAACACATGAGTATTCTCTATAGTGGAACAATAGTACAACTAACTGATCTTCCTGAAAAATTTCATGAAGTCGAAATTCCCGATGAAAAAAGTCTTCACCACAATGAGGCTGTCACAGCCACTTTGCCGTTATTACAGAATGACACCACACAAATTTCATTTAGAGACATGGATTGGGAGAAAGGTCAGGTTGATTTTAAAGAACTCGTCAATAACCTTGAAACAGAGTTGATTATACAGGCAATGAAACTGACAAAAGGAAACAAAAAAGAAGCCGCACAGCTTTTGAATCTCAAACGGACAACCCTGCTCGAAAAAATAAAGAAGAAAGAGATTAAAGGTCCATGGGAAGCATCCTAGGAGGCCGTCCGAGAATAGGCATTTTTTCTCAAATCGAGGTTTTTTGGAAAAATACGCACAGCCATATACGTGATATTGCGAGCATTATTTTTCCGAAAATAACGAAGAGTTGGGGGAAAATACATTCTCGGACAGGCTCCTAAGCTGCAAGTCTGACAATATTATTGGCAATATTTTCCTCAATATCTTCAGTATTTGCAGGGGTAAGCAGGATGTCTTTCACCCCATACTTGACAGCCTTTATTACCTTTGTTTTTGTCCAGCCAGGAGCGGCAGCTATCAACGGTAAGGAGCACGCACTGCTCACCTTGATCACTACTCCAAATGCCTGCTCATCAACATTCTGAGTAACCAGATAAACTGCTTTAAGCTCTGTGGAGATAAAATTATGCACATTATCCTTTAAAGAAAGTACTCGAACCATATACCCCCTGCGCCCCAGAACATCTCTCAACTTAACAACTTCTTTTTCATCGTCACCTATCAGTAGAATATCGACAGGTTTTTGCATATCTTGAGAGCCAGCCTCACCCGGTCCAGCAACATTTTGCTTCTGCGGATCCTTTATACTTGCCATAGAAGATTGTATACCATTATCTGTAACATCTTCAATTGTCTCGCCAAGCCCTTCCAGCTGCAGCATCCTGACAGGTAAAAGTATATGAACTGAACCTAACGCGTTATCTCCCAAAATAAGGCTCATCGAACTGACGTAGTAATCCTGATCTGGGATCGGATCATCACCGGCAGGTTCAACCTTTGCAGGTATAACCTGCTGGAGTCCTGTTTTGATAAATCTTACTTTTTTAGTGTATTCATTTTCAAAAATAACTGAAAAAATCCCTGAGATGATATTAGCTATTTCCCCATAGGCATCTTCCATATCTGCATTAAAATTTTCTTCATCAACAGATATTTTCAGTTCTGAATCCGGGATCATTATCAGTTTCCCACCAATCCAGATTGCATCCTTTATTGAAATAGAGAGGAAACTTTTATCTTCAATTTCGCCTGTAACATCCATATTAGCAATTATCTGCTTATGTAATACCTCCTCAGAAAAAAAATCTTCTTTGCTTATAACCTTATTATCAATATTTTCCAGACGTACTGTCGTCCCCAGAAATTCACTGACCTCGTCACCAATTTTTGCCTGACAACTATCAAGAATATGATCAACCCTCTGCTTATGGCGCACAATATCAAAGCCGGGCTGCGGTTCAATACTCTGTTTTGTTGCAATATTCTGTGTTGTTTCACTTTTCTGTTCTGTTTTTTCCTGGCTCGAGTCTGAAGAGATTGCATCAGCCTGTGCAACTGTCGGCGAATCAGTTTCTTCCTGAGTTAATGCTCTTAGCTGAAGCAAATCTACCGGAAAAAGCATATGTACTTTACCGAAATCCTTTCCATCGGCGATCAGAGACATGGAGCTCAAATAAAAAACTTTATCCGGGATGGGTTCATCAGACTCAGCCTCAACCTTCATTGGTACTACCTGCTGAATCGATTTCTTAATAAACCTGAGCTTTTTTATGTACTGTTCTTCAAAAACAGATGTGTAAACACCCGAAACGATGTTAACTATTTCCCCATAAGCATCCTTGGCGTCTTCTCCAAAATCTTCCGATTTAACTACATTTTCAAGCTCTGCTGCAGGAAGCATTATCAACAGACAGCCAAGATGAATTGCCTCCTTGATCCCTATGGAAAAAAATGTCTTGTCCTGCAGATCACCAACAACATCCATATCGGCCATAACCTGTTTACCGGACACATGATCAAAAAAGAAATCCTCTTTACTTACAAAAGATGTTTCCAAATCTGTCAGAACCACATCAACGCCGACCAGAAAGCCAAGTTCTTCTGCCATTTTTTCCTGGCAGGCTTCCAGTATTCTGTCGACTCTTTTCTTATGTTTTTCGACATTAAACCCTGGTGAAGTGTCAGGTTTCAAATCTGATTTCTGCATATCATCCGTTATTGCTTCTGATTCAGGTGCTGCTTCATCCGGTACCGGTCTTTCCTCGAGATCCTCTGCCCCGCTTTCCAGCTGTATCTCT
>JAOZLO010000046.1:11268-11739 GCA_029934775.1 Desulfocapsaceae bacterium | reverse complement strand
AAGTCGATTTCATAGCCCTCGGCTACGGGGATTCGATTGGTGACACAGAGCATGGGCGAAGCATAGCCGCTTCGGGCCGCCTCCGTGTGCTAGAAACGCCTCGTGACTGAGTGGCAGCTCGAGAAGCATCCGAATTTCGCGGGCGTTCCGGGGCCCGTGCTCATCGTCGTCATGGACGGGGTGGGGTGTGGCGCGTCGAATGAAGGCGATGCGGTCTGGCTCGCTCGGACGCCGACGCTGGATCGGCTTGCCGGCATGTCGCTGACGACGCGGCTTGCGGCACATGGCAAGGCGGTGGGCCTCCCGAGCGATGACGACATGGGCAACAGCGAGGTCGGCCACAACGCCTTCGGGGCGGGGCGCGTTTTCGATCAGGGCGCCAAGCGTGTCCAGATGGCGATCGATAGCGGGGAAATTTTCGAAGGAGAAGAGTGGAAGAAGCTCGTTCGCCGCGTCAACGAGAGCGGCCAG
>JAOZLO010000046.1:0-11258 GCA_029934775.1 Desulfocapsaceae bacterium | reverse complement strand
CACATCGAGCACCTGTTCTCGATGCTCCGCCGCTGCAACGAAGAGGGCGTGCAGCACGCGCGTGTCCACGTCCTGCTCGACGGACGCGATGTGCCCGAGACCAGCGCGCTCGAGTACGTCGAGGCGCTCGAGAAGGTGTTGCACGATCTCAATGAGCAGGGCGGGCGCGACTATCGCATTGCATCAGGCGGCGGCCGCATGTTCATTACGATGGATCGCTATGGAGCCGACTGGTCGATGGTCGAGCGCGGTTGGAAGCACCACGTGCTCGGCGAGGGCCGAGGCTTTCCGAGTACGACCAACGCCATCGAGACCCTTCGCGATGAAAACGCCGGGATGATCGATCAGAATCTCCTCGCTTTCGTCATCGTCGATGGCGAGGGCAACCCCGTCGGACCGATCCGCGATGGCGCGGCCGTGGTTCTGTTCAACTTCCGGGGCGATCGCGCGCTCGAGCTCACTCGCGCCTTCACCGAGCCGGAGCTCAGCGAGTTCGATCGTGGGCCTATCCCCGACGTCGACTTCGTCGGCATGATGCAATACGACGGTGACCTCGAGCTTCCCCGCCACTATCTAGTGCAGCCGCCCGATATCGACCGGACCATGGGCGAGTATCTGGCGCGCAATCAGATCAGTCAGTTTGCGTGCAGTGAGACTCAGAAATTCGGCCACGTGACGTACTTCTGGAACGGTAACAAGACTGGTTATATTGATGAAAAATATGAAAAGTATGTGGAAATTCCATCCGATAAGGTGACTTTTGACGAAAGGCCCTGGATGAAAGCCGCTGAAATTACGGATAAGGTGATCGATGCCATACGGACAGGTCAATGTAAGTTTATCCGTTTGAACTTTGCCAACGCTGACATGGTGGGACATACCGGGTTTCCGGCGTCAATACGAATTGCTGTTGAAACCGTTGACATCTGCCTGAAAAGACTTCTTAGTGCAATACAGGAAGCTGGTGGTATTGCTGTAATTACAGCCGATCACGGTAATGCTGACTGTATGTGGAAAGAAAAAAATGGTAAAATTATCCCGATGGTTGCCCATACCCTTAACCCGGTACCATTCATTGTTCGGGATTTCAGTGGATCAAACAGGTTTGCTTTGACAGATGTAAAGCAGCCGGGGCTGGCAAATGTTGCTGCAACCATTTGTGTCCTGCTCGGGTATCAACATCCGGAAGAGTATGAACCTGCTCTTCTGCAAATAGAGGGTACCTTGCAAAATTAGAGTTCTCGGAGTCTCGCGAACTCGCTTTCCGGTTTAAAATCAAGACATGAGAAAAAATTTACCGCAGGCATATAGTTCATATTCTGAGGATAAATTTTTGAATATAACGCAGAGATTGGGCGAAAAGGCAATTTTGCAAGGTACCCTAGAGAGTTGAAATGACAGAACGAATTAGTAGATCAGCCAGGAAAAGAAAATTTAAACAGGAGGAGGAGGGAGCTGAAGAAATTGCCCTTCTCTCGAATAAAGATCTGAAATTATTTCCAGGCAGTGAGGATGTAAAAGATGCGATTCTTGCCTGTAGAGGCCTTAAAGGCGGGGCAAGAAAGAGACAGATTAAATATCTGGCCAAGATTATGAGGTTGGGATCTGTAGATGAAATTTTATCCTATCTCGCTGATAAAAAGGGGTCTCAGTTAAAGAGTACCATTATGCAAAAAGAGGCTGAGAGACTGCGTGATGTGATTATTAATGAGGCAATTGATGATCAACAGAATTGTCGACAGAATGGAATAATATGGGAACCAGACTGGCCGGGGGTGGAAATTGATGCTGTTGTACAGAAGTATACACTGGACGAAGGTGATTTGAGAAAATCAGTATACCAGTATGCCAGAACTCGCATCCATGGTCATTATCGTGAAGTTTTTCGAATATTGAAGGCGGCGGTTGAAAAGGATGAATTTCAGAGGAGATTGGAATGTCAATAAAAGCGCTAGCTCTGGAACTCTATCGTGCCCGGCAAAAAGTAGACATGATTCAGAAGGAAATTGACATAAAGTCCGAAAAAGAGCAGGAACCTTTGAAAAAAGAGCTGAAAACAGCCCAGAAAGAGTTGCAGATGCTGCGTAAAATGCTTGATGGTCGTAAAGAGTCGGGTTCTTTTCAAAGGCGATTTATGAAAAAATAGCCATTTATGGATAGGCACTATCTCACTTCGTCACTGTCAACATATGCATATGCGCTGTGTTTATGTATTGATTCAAAGCTCTCCACACCAACTGAAAACCAGTTGATATCCTTGTTTTCCAAGGCAGAAACGGCAACTTTCCGTACCACATCCTCCACAAACATTGGGTTGTTGAAGGCTTTTTCCGTCACATATTTTTCGTCTGGACGTTTGAGAAGGGCATATAGCTCACATGATGCCGATTTTTCGATCATTAAGATAAGGTCTTCCACCCAGATAAAGTTGTCAAATGTTACACTGAGCGTTACTTCAGCTCGTTGATTGTGAGCTCCACCCGAACTTATCTCTTTTGAGCATGGACAGAGGGTCGTTACCGGTACACGGGCGGAGAGGATAAAACCCTCACCGTCACCAAGGCCCCCTGAAAAAGTACAACCATACTCCATCAGGCTGTGGGTGTTGCTGATTGGTGCTTTTTTGTTTATGAAATAGGGGAATGACATCTCCAGTCGGACGCTCCTGGCATTCAGTTTTTCTTTAACTTTAGCCAGGATGAAGGAAAAACTTGCGACAGAAATTTCTCCAAGAGACTGGTTGAGGATTGAGGTAAATGTCTCTACACAGTTTGTTTTATGTCCGTCTTCAAGCTTTGCCTGCATAGATATCGTTGCAATGGTGTTTTGCAGTTTCCCGCTTTTTTCTTTAACACGTACGGGTGTCTTGATTCCTTTAAGCCCCACAGTCTGAATGTGCATGATCTCACTCGATAAAAAGATGTTTAACAGGTAATTGTGACAGTTTTGCAAAAACTCGATAAAAATCCTGGCCGGACAGTACTGAAAAAATATATCCGAAAGTGCATTTTTACAATAACTCCTTTTAAGCAGGTTCGACAATATTCTTTTTGCTGAATGACTTACCTGGTCTTATTTTTTCATGCGTTTTTGGAGTAATATGTGTATTCTGAGCAGATCGGAGCGACTGAATATTTCTCATTACTTTGTTCTGCAGGTAAAAGATGGACACGACTGAAAAAAAAATTCGTATCGATAAATGGCTTTGGGCTGCCAGGTTTTTTAAAACCCGCTCCCTGGCTGCAAAAGCAGTTAATGGCGGTAAGGTTCGTCTGAATGGCCATCGTGTTAAAGCTGCCCGGGCTGTAACCGTCGGTGATCAATTGCTTGTAAACCGGGGCAATGAAGAATTTAAGATTAACATCATGGCCCTTAATGTGTATAGAAGACCGGCAAAAGAGGCTCAGTTACTTTATGAAGAAGACGAAGAGAGTATCCGGGCCAGAGAGGAACTGAGACAGTTGCGACGATTATTCAATGCAAGTCATTCGACTCCGGCTACAAAGCCGAATAAGCGTGATCGTCGTAAAATAAAAGAGTTTGTTAGAAAAGATTGAATGGGGATGAGGATGGGAAAAATTAAAAGAGCTTTAATCAGCCTGACTGATAAATCGGGTATTGAAGGATTCGCCTCCGAGTTGATTCAACTTGACATTGAACTGCTTTCAACCGGAGGGACTGCCGGGAAACTGAGAGATGCGGGTCTGGATGTGATGGATGTTTCTGAATTCACAGGATTTCCTGAAATGCTTGACGGACGGGTGAAGACTCTACACCCCAAAGTACACGGCGGCATTCTCAATCAGAGAGAGAATAAAAAACACCAGGCCCAGTGCAGTGAGCATGGCCTGGAAAGCATAGATTTAATAGCTGTTAATCTTTATGATTTTGAAAAGACAATTGCGGATCCCGACTGTACCCTTGCAAGTGCCATTGAAAATATAGATATTGGCGGACCCACCATGTTACGTGCCGCCGCAAAAAATTTTAATGACGTGACAGTGATAGTAGATCCCGTCGATTATCCCCAGGTAATAAAAGAAATTAAGGAAACAGGAAATACCGCTTTGAAAACCAGGTTCAGGCTTGCAGCAAAGGTATTTGCCCTTACCTCAAAATATGACACTGCAATCTCGAAATGGCTCGACAAGGTTGATGTAGACGATAACGTTTTTTTTGCCGGAGAAGAATAATGCAAAAAATGGCGGTTTTACTTTCAGGAAGTGGGAGAACTTTAGATAATTTTCACTCCTGCATTCAGAAAGGCTTCCTGGCCGGAGAAATCCAGGTGGTTATCTCTAATGTCAAAAACGTGATGGGTCTTAGTAAAGCAGAAAAATATGGTTACCCCTGCTACTATTGTGTCGAAGATGAGCAGATAAATGCAAAATTGGAAATGTTTGATATCGACCTTATATGTCTGGCCGGTTACTTGAAACTCTACACTCCGCCTGCCGGGCTCAAAAAATCGGTTATAAATATTCACCCTTCACTGATTCCCTCCTTCTGTGGAGATGGGTTTTATGGAAACTCTGTTCACAGAGCCGTAAAGTCGAGAGGATGTACCGTGAGTGGCTGTACTGTGCATTTTGCCAATGATAAATATGATGAAGGACCGATTATACTGCAGAAATGTGTGGAAATTGCTTATGACGACGATATCAGTGCCATAGCATCTATGGTATTTGCTGCTGAATGTGATGCTTTTCCCGAGGCGATTAACAGGGTTGATGAAAAGGGTGTGGATTTTTTCTGGGAAAGGGTAGCCGGGTAAGTAAATGCATAAATTTGAATTAGTGGCTCCTGCCGGGAATACAGAAAATTTTTTTGCTGCGATGGAAGCTGGTGCCGATGCTGTTTATGTCGGGGCTCCGGGTTTTAATGCACGGAATATGGCCAGGGCTCTGCAATTGGAAGAAATTGGTGCGATGATTGAGTATTGCCGCACTGAAAAAAAGAAAATCTATATTGCAGCTAACAGCCTTGTTCTTGAGAAAGAACTGTCGCATGTAATAAAAAACCTCTCAATATTACAAAAACTTGCGCCAGACGGACTGATCGTTCAGGATCTGGGGATTATAAATCTTGTTCGTCAATATTTCCCTGATTTAAAACTTCACGCATCGACTCTGATGACGGCTCACAATTCGGATAGTGTCAAATTTTTAGCAAGTCTTGGATGTGAACTTGTGGTTCTGGCACGGGAGTTGACGTTAAAAGAGATTGCAGCGATTAGTAGCCGGTGTGGTAAAACAAGGCTTGAGATTTTCGTGCATGGTGCGATGTGTTTTTCTTATTCGGGCCTGTGTCTATTTTCCTCCTATCTTGGAGGTAAAAGTGGTCTGAGGGGCAAGTGTGTGCAGCCCTGTCGCAGGGCTTATTCTCCTGTTGTTAAATCCAGAAAGGGTGAAGCCAGATCAAAGCAGAGAGGAGGAAAAAAACAGCGGGGAGGATATATTTTCTCCATGAATGACCTGTGTGCTTTTGAAGCACTTCCAGGTTTGCGTGATGCCGGTGTCTCTTCACTGAAAATAGAGGGGAGGCTTCGTTCCGCACACTATGTAAAACATATTGTACGTGCGTATAGAACCGTTCTGGATTGTGCACCCGAGGATCAAACGGAGGCTGTGGTGCAGGCTAAACTCCTGGCGGATGAGGCGATGAGCCGCAAAGTGTCCTCCGGATATTTCTTTTCCCCTCAGCCCGCTGAGGCGATTACTCCTTATCATTCCGGGAATATGGGGACCCATCTCGGCAGATTCTCTGTAATAAAGACGGTGGGAGATGAACATGTCTGCCGTTTCACACTCAAGGCAGATTTAGCAAATGGAGACAGGATTCGTTTACACTCTGAACCATCAGGAGAGCGGGTGGCGTTCAGACTTAAAAAACTCTTTGTTGCCGGAGAAGAGCAGGATCATGCACATGCCGGGGAAAGGGTAACTTTTCCCCTTCCTTCCCAACAGGGTAATGTATCCCCTAAAGGGCATATAGAAGTCTATAAAGTTGATAGTGGGATTACCGCAAAATCAGCTCTTAAATCGCCACTGGCTATAAGTGCATCAAGGCAAAAAATTGAAAACCTCAATAAAAAATTGAAGGGACAGGTCGATTCGATCTGCTTGAAAGTCTGCAGGGAAAGCGTAGTTGAAAAATTTCCGGGGCAGGAAGAAAAGAAGGTCAAAAAACAGCAGTATTTTAGAAAGCACGTCTCCAATGATATTCCCATCGAATGGTGGTTGAAAACAAATTCAATAAAATCAGTTCAGGGCCAACTTCCCTTTTCACCGCAACGGTTTCTGCTCTCTTTCGAGAAGCAGCTCATCAGTCAGGCAGGGCAGATTAAGAGATATCTGGGGAGGGGTGTGAGGAAGGTTATCTGGGCCCTTCCACCTCTTATCATGGAAAATGATTTACTTCGCTGTCGAAATCAGATTCAGCAGCTGATCCGCTCAGGTTATAGAGATTTTCAGATCGGTCATATCAGCCAGGTGGGTTTCTTCCGCAATGAGAAGGTTCGGCTGTTTGCAGATTATACCGTTAATATGCTGAACAGCAGAGCGTTTGATCTGGCTGAAGAGATAGGTTTTGACGGGGCGCAACTCGGCATTGAAATGGATAAGGAATCACTTTCCGACACTCTTTTGGGATATAGAGAAATGGTGAAAAGTGTCCGCGGCGGAGAGCAAAATAAAAAATTCGGGATAGGTCTTACTGTTTACGGAGCTCCTGCTCTCTATACATCAAGACTGTCATCGTCGCATTTTCAATTTGAAAAACCGATATTAAGCCCTCGTCAGGAACCATTCGTTGTAAGAAAGAAAGAAGGTTTCAGTCAGACATTTCCACAAAAACCATTTTCTCTTCTTCCCTGGCTGTTTGAGTTAAAAGATATGGGGGTTGATTATGTTGTCGTTGATATCTCTTCGGGGCCGACAGGCAAGAGAGAACTTTTAGAACTCAAAGAGCGTCTTGCCAACAGCGGCAGATATGGTAAGCTCTCCACCTTTAATTATTTGGGAAAACTGAGCTGATACCCGTGAAATTTTCCCAGTAAACCCGGAGAAATCAGTTTGCCTGTTTGACTTTCCCCTCATCCATCCTGCGCATTCCCTCCATCAAAAGTTTCATGAAAAAACCTATTTCAGGGGTACTGAAATCTTCTGAGGAGATGCCGGGAGTGAATCTGAAACGTCCACTACTTTCTTTGAGTATCTGGTAAAAAGCAAGATCACCTGCATATTCCCCGTATTTGGCTTTGATAAGGGACCCCTGTCTAAAGGAGAATCTGGCCGTTCCCTTTGGGAGCTCGGTAACAGTCAGGATCCCTGTCTTGCCGTTCATGTTCAGTGTCTGGAAAAGTGCTTCAGGGGGAATTTCAGAAAGATTGCCTATCATGCCTGAGGCAAGATCTTCAGCCCGTATTTTGTTGGATTCATTGAGTCTTCCCGCTATCAGTCGAGAAAAATAGAGTTGAATCGCAGGGTAGTAATCGAGGATTTTATTAAAATTTGACTGGTCAATGTAGAGGATTTCAGTTGGTTTTTTGACCTGGATTGTCGCATTGACATCCTCATTACAGATAAGACTCATCTCGCCGAAAACATCTCCCGTATCCAGGGTGGAGATAATGAGTCCGGCATCATTGAGTACATTGACACTTCCGGAGACAATAATATAGAATCTGCCACCAGGATCTCCTTTTTTTATTACAATTTCACCTGTTTCATATTTGTTGAGTTTGAAAAAACTGACAACAGTATCAAGATGTTTGCTGTCGATATTTTTAAAAAAGGCAAAATCACTTAAAACATGGATAATTGAGGCAAGTTCATTGGAATATGTGTCGGTGTGATTAAAAAGTTTCTCGTTTTTTCTGTGTTCAAGTCTTATGGATCCCGTACAGGAGCTGCAATTTATCATGCAGAAAGGAATCTTATCTCCACGCTCATATTGTATTAAAATTCTGCCAAGATCGCCCGAGAGAATTTTACAGGCTTTTTTTTGAGAAGGATATTTGACAATTGAAGTTGTGATAAAACTGTTTTCGGATCCCTTTGTCAGGGGAATTGCAATTCCGGTCAGTTCAAAAGAGTCGCCATATTCGTAAAGAGGGCATTTCTGATTTTCTACTATCTTGAATACTACCTTTGGAAAACCCATGTATATTGCCTTTTGCAGGAAATTTTACTTGAAGTATATTATTAACACGTGTTTGCTGTGCCATAACAGTTGGGTGGAGAAAAGGCTGGCAGGCTGATACAAACATTATATCATATAAAGATATCTCATCATCGAATAATGTGTCAAATGGGCTGTTTTTTCAATTACGTCAGTAAAACTGATAGCTCATGATATCTGTTGACTTTACAACCTTCTTGATTTATAAACTGGTTGTTTATTGAAATATTATTTTGCTGTCGACTGTTTGTCGTTGCAAACAAAAGACAAAGTGGACTATGATCGGCACGCCGATTTGTATAGATGAGAATAAAAAAGAGGGAGTGTATTTGTGGCAAATCATAAATCAGCTGAAAAAAGAAACCGTCAATCCCAGGTTCGTCGTTTGCGGAATAAAGCCAACAGAACTAGAATGAAAACAGTAGTTCGCAGAGTAGATGAGGCTGTTATTGCCGGTTCAATAGATGAAGCTCAAGAGGCTCTTAAGAAGGCTATTCCTGTTATTGCCAAGGTTGCTTCAAAGGGAGTTCTTCACAAGAAGAAAGCTTCGAGAAAAATTTCCCGGCTGACAAAGCGTGTAAATGGCATGACAGCAGCCTGATCACCGTTATTGCCCGTATCGGGGCTTGAGTTTGAAAATAAAAAAAGCCATGAGGTCTTCTGATCTTATGGCTTTTTTTTATCCGCTGTGTTTGCAAAACTGGACAAATCAGGCTATCAGCTGGTATGGTTGCTCTTTTAGGGCAGTTTTTAGTGCCTTATTCTATATAAAGCTGTCATTCTGTACAGTACCCCCTTGAGGGGTGTAAAAAACAACAAAACACGCTATGCCTTCACAAATATATTACCCGGATATCCAAAAGTTCAAGGATGAGATGGGAGCGTCAAAACTCATACCGGTATGTGCCGAGATTGTTGTCGACCTTGATACACCTTTGACTCTTTTCTCAAAAGTTGCCCAGGAGCATAAGCACATTTTTTTATTTGAGAGTATGGAAGGCGGGGAGAAGTGGGGACGATATTCGTTTATCGGATATAACCCTCTTGTAACGTTCGTGTCAAAAGCTGATAATATTACAGTTACAGAGGTAAGAAATGGTATTTCAAACAGTCGGACTTTTCAACAAAACCCAATGCGTGCCCTGAAAGATATTGTCGAAGATCTGGCTACACCCGAATATGAAATGTTGCCAAAGTTTTGCGGTGGTGCAGTTGGTTTTTTGGGTTATGATATGGTCCGATTTATGGAGAATCTGCCGGATACCCGCATGGCGCACGATCTGCCCGATGCATCGTTTATGATTCCTGAAATTGTGCTGGTATTTGATAATTTGAGGCAGATAGTTACTGTCGTCTGCTGGACCTGGTGCGAAGAGTGTGAGGGGGACAGTTTATACAGGGATACCATCAGGCGGATTAGTGATGTCATAGATAAGATAAGACTTCCTGTTCCTGCCATGTTGTCTGAGGAGAGTGGGAAAGGCTGTCCTGATACTCATGTTTTTAAATCAAATATGGAAAAGGAACAGTTCTGCAATATGGTCGATCGGGCAAAGGAGTATATCAGGTCGGGTGATGTTATCCAGGTTGTTCTTTCCCAGCGGTTCCACACTACTACTAAACTCTCACCCCTTACATTGTATCGTGCTTTAAGACATATCAACCCAAGCCCGTATCTCTTTTTTCTGCAGTTGGATGATGTTATTCAGATAGGATCTTCACCTGAAATCCTGGTACGGAAGGAAGGGCAGAATATCGAATTGCGACCAATTGCGGGTACCAGAAGAAGAGGGCGGACTGATCATGAGGATCGTGTTCTGGAAAAAGAACTGCTTGCCGACCCTAAAGAAATTGCAGAACACCTGATGCTGGTTGATCTTGGCAGAAATGATGTTGGCCGGGTGGCGAAAGGAGGTCGTGTTGAAGTAGATGATTTACTTGTCATCGAACGATATAGCCATGTTATGCATATTGTCTCTGGAGTTCACGGAGAGATAGACGATGAAAAAGACCAGTTCGATGTGATGGCCGCCTGCTTTCCTGCAGGTACGGTAAGCGGGGCCCCCAAAATTCGTGCTATGCAGATTATTGATGAACTTGAGCCTGAAAAACGGGGCGCTTATGCTGGAGCTGTTGGCTATTTCGGATTTTCAGGCAATATGGATTTCTGTATCACAATTAGGACATTTGTCATGCAGGGGGGAAATTTATGGGTTCAGGCAGGAGCGGGAATAGTTGCTGATTCTGACCCTGAAAAAGAATTTGAAGAAACAATCAACAAGTCCCTGGGGCTGCGTCGTGCTGTAGAGCTTGCTGAGAAAGGTTTTTAAGATGCTTGTCATTATAGATAATTACGATTCATTTACTTATAATATTGTTCAAACCGTCGCGGCAAATAGTTTGAAAGAAGGACGGGTAGAAGATATCAGAGTGTTTCGCAATGATAAGATTACAATTGCAGAAATTGAAGATCTCAAACCGGATCGATTACTTGTTTCGCCCGGCCCATGCACACCAAAAGAAGCGGGGATCTCAGTTGAGGTAATACGTCATTTTTGCGGAAAAATACCAATTCTTGGTGTATGCCTTGGTCACCAGTCAATAGGAGACGCATTTGGGGGTACAATTGTTCGGGCCAAAAGAATAATGCATGGGAAAACCAGTCCAATGCACCATGATGGTAAAGGCGTTTTTTCCGGTTTACCCAATCCTTTTGAAGGGATGCGTTATCATTCTCTTATGGTAGAGGATGGAGATTTACCGGATTGCTTTGAAGTGAGCTGCCGGACAGATGAAGGGGAACTTATGGGCATTCGGCATAAAGAAATGATTCTGGAGGGGGTGCAGTTTCACCCTGAGTCGATCATGACTCCGGATGGAATTACCCTTCTAAAGAATTTTATGGATGTTCGTTACCCGGATATGTTTAGTCGCTGATGGAAAGTCAGCAGTGTCCGGTTAGAAAATTGCGACACGTATCGTACGGATTTATGAGTTGATTTCTTCCGCTTTTTACTGCAAATTTCTTGATTTTCAAACATTTTCGTATTCAATTTTTATCATGCGAGCTTCTCGCA
>JAOZLO010000392.1 GCA_029934775.1 Desulfocapsaceae bacterium | reverse complement strand
AATCCTTTTCTCTCTAAGGCAAGGTGCTGAGAAGCGTGTAAAGAAACCCTTTGCATACTCTGTCGCACCAGAGCTGCAGTTCCTTACAAAAAAAGATGAAAAATTTAATCCTTGCTTTGATCACTTTGGGAGAGAATTTGACGAAGACGCTTTTTAGCATTTTCATCCATAGTCGGGAGGGAGGAATCCGTTATGAGAGAAGGGTTACTGCTGATCAGCCGCCGGATAAAATGAAGCTGTTTTTTATATCGAGCACAATGGCTGCACATAAGCAGGTGAAATCTCATACCCAGGCGTCTACCAAGGCTCAGCTTATGATCCATGGACTCTGAGACGAGCTGTGCTACGTGTTGACAATTGAATATCCACATTTTCATCGTCTTGTCCTCCACTTTATTTCAAGTGGCCAATACCGCTCCATGCATTGACGCATCGCTAAACGCGCTCTATGCATAAGCACCCAGTAGTTGGTCGGACTGATATTCAAAACCTTACAAATTTCTTCCGATTCTTCACCATCGAGTTCACGAAGCCTGAAGGCATCGCCCTGTTGCGCGCCAAGCCCGGAAATGCAATTAACAATAATATGCATAAATTCCTGCTGTTCATATCGTTCATCAGGTCCCATACCCCATTGGCCGGGTTTTACGCGCCAGTTTCCCCGCGCATCGAAAGAATCCTCTATCTCATTATCATTTATGTTTTCAAGCGATTGAGCCTGATGTCGATATTTTCTACGCAAGTGGTCGGAGATTTTATGTTTGAGGATACCAACCAGCCAGGTTTTCCCGGCCGACTCGCCTCGGAACTTGTTATTGCCAAGTGTTGACAGGGCGGCGACAAAAGTTTCCTGAACCAGTTCTTCGGCGACTGGTTTGTCGGCAGTACGGAGCAAAGCATAATGGAAAAGGGAGTCGGCGTATAAATCAACCCATGTCTCCGGATTGCCAATCCCCTCAACTGCTTGAGGTTGTTTTTTGGTTGCATCCATAATTTATTACTCTATCGCCTCTCTTCTGCTTAAAAAGGCAATGATGTCGGTTTTCTCCTGTTCAGAGAGGAAGTCTGGATCGTCCATGGTAGTAACCATTCTACCGACAGTGCTCGTCCACTGCTTAATGTTCTTCCTGGCGCCGAAAACTCTGTCCAGGTTATGGCAGACACTGCATTTACGGGAGACAAGACTTTTGCCAATGTCATTTTCCAGGCCTGCAGGACGCTTTGCCTGCCTTTTTTTCTGCTGCTCGACCAGATAATTGAGCGCCTGCTTCACATCAAAGCTCGTTATATTTGGTGAGTCCAGCAGGGCCATCTTGTTCACCGTTCCAGCCCAGCCATCATCACTTTTATATGCCCGGTAGACTCGTTCAAGGCTGTGGCACTTGGCGCACTTTTTGTTTACAACCGCCTTGCCGAGTTCCATATCCAGAACATCATTATCATGCGCTGAAAGAGTAGTATATGTGAGATTTGAGCGGTGCAGGACATAATATCCGGCTGTAATTCCTGTCAGTCCAAAGGAGAACACAAAAATAGTAATGCCCAACAGTGGCAGTTTTGCGCTTAGTTGGGGGAGTCTGCGGACTACCAGCACCTTGATAAGGAGTAAAGGAATAAGAGTCAGGGCGAGAACAATGTGAATTACGGCACGGGGAGTCAATTCTTCCTGAAAACCTGCCACTTTACGGATCATAAAGAGGAGTATGAGCACAAAAAGAGAGAGGAACAGATAACCAAGGATCCTGTGAGCCAGTATCAAACCGGCTTTCCCTGCATTATCCCTTACCCTGCCTGTCATCTCCAGCATAATCAAGACAGTGACTCCTCCTATGAAGATAAACAGTGCTGCCAGAACAGATACGCTTAGAGGATTCATGCAATCTCCCTTTAGGCCATTTGTATACCGGTTATTCTTGACAGTTCAGGGTCAAGAGAGACAAGGTCATCCTTATTGAGGTCAGCAACTGATGATTTACCACAGATGCGGGCAATAGATTTCACTTCCTCGGTGGCAGCAGTTATAAAATTAGCCACCCGGGTGCCCGCCTGTTGTACATCAAGTCGTTTTCGCAATTTTCCATCCTGGGTTGCAATCCCGTATGGACAGTTGCCAAGGTGACACTGCCGAAGATAGGTGCAGCCAAGAGCTATTTTCAGTGCCCCGGCCATATATACGCCATCAGCACCAAGGGCGATCGCTTTTGCAATATCTCCCGGATGCCTGATACCACCGGCAGCAATCAAAGTGACCCGGCCGCGAAGGTCATTTCTATCCAGAAAATCACTTATACGGGGCAGGGAATAGATAAGCGGCAATCCCACATGATCTTTTACTGTAACAGGAGCAGCTCCAGTGCCGCCCTCACCGCCGTCAACAACCAGTACATCGGGAATATTCTCCTGGTTGAAAACTGCTTCAAGATCTTTTTCCAGGTGCCCCCCGACAAACTTCAGGGACACGGGTTTTCCTCCTGTGAGATTGCGAAGCTCCAGAATCTTTGCGGAAAGATCTTTTGCATTTTTAATATCATGGTGTACCGCCGGCGATTGTGCCATTTTCCCCTGGGGTATCTGGCGGACAGCAGCAATTTCTGCGGTAACCTTTGCGCCAGGAAGTTTTCCACCCATACCGGGTTTTGCCCCCTGGGAGATTTTGATTTCGATCATATCCGCCTGCTGCAACCGTTCATCACTGACACCGAACCGACCGGCGGAATACTGCAGAGTGATACGCTCTGCCAACTCCCTTTCTTCATCCAGCATTCCACCCTCACCACTGTTGGCAATGGTACTGGCCAGGGATGAACCAAGGGCGAGGGCCATCTTCGCCTCTTTACTGAGAGCACCATAGGACATTGCTGCATTTAAAATCGGAGTCTGTAGTTCGACAGGCTGTTCGGCTTTTTTTCCAAGTACAACCTTCGAGTGTACCTCTACCTCATCGCCAAGAGGAAAGGTGTCTATCTGGGCCGGGAGGAAAATTAAATCATCCATGCCGAGAAATGCTCTTACCGTTCCTTTACCCTCCAGATAATACGATCCTGTTTCGGCCATGGATCTAATCATGCGTCTGGTGTTTACATCCCAGTTGCCAAAAGTATCCCCTCCGGCATCATGGATAAAAACAGTGGCAGGTGTGTTGCAAACTTGGCAGAAATGAAAATCAATATTCCCCGTATGCAGATACCCGCATACGGGGCAGCGATATGTTGTCATAGGAAATATCCCTTAAAAAATTACACATTCTCATTCGTTTTCTGGCGGTGGCAGGATGTCACAGGGCACCTTTAAAGAATCTGCAATGACATTGAAACTACAGAACAATTCAACCACCTTCTTAACTTCGTTTATCTCCTCCTGACTTGCACCCACCATCCTGGCCATGCTTTCATGGGCCAGGGAACAGTATTCACACTGATTTACGATGGAGACTACCAGGGCGATGATCTCTTTGGTCTTTCTGTCCAGAGCGCCTTCGGCAAGCATGATTAGCTTTTCCCGGTTCCAGTTAACTTCAAGCCATTCCGGATCTACCGCAGCCTGAGCCTTGAAAAAATTTGGCACCATACCGAATGCATCCTGAATTTCATCAAAAACCTCTTTTGCTTTTCCGGTTGCATCGTTATCTGATAATAGTCCACTCATTTATTTTCTCCTTTAAAACTTGGATCCATTACCCTTAAAAATAGGGTGC
>JAOZLO010000391.1 GCA_029934775.1 Desulfocapsaceae bacterium | reverse complement strand
GTGGCAAGTGGTAAAGGAGGTACCGGCAAAACAACGGTTGCAACGAATATGGCATCTGCTCTTGGTCGAGGGGTAAGGCTGCTCGATTGCGATGTGGAAGAGCCGAATGCGCATCTCTTTCTGAACCCAGTTCTCGGACAGGCTGAGGAAGTGACAACGTTTATCCCGGAAATAGATGATAACCTGTGCACGGGTTGTAAAAAATGTGCGGAAATTTGCAGGTTCCGTGCCCTGGCTGTTGTCGCTGGCAAAGTTCTGGTTTTCCCCGAACTCTGTCACAGTTGCGGTGGCTGCATCGAGGTGTGTGAGGAGGGGGCTGTTCTGGACGGGAACCGCATTCTTGGCGTAGTTGAATCAGGCGCAGCTGGAGATGTACTGTTTTCTCATGGTCGATTACGTGTGGGAGAGGCAATGTCTCCCCCGCTAATCCAGAAAGTGCGATCAGAAAATGAGAACAATGGTATTACAATTATTGATGCTCCGCCGGGTACTTCCTGTCCGGTCATTGCGGCAATTAAAGGTGTTGATTTTGTTCTTATGGTAACGGAACCGACACCTTTCGGGTTGCATGATTTGAAATTGGGTATTGAGGCGGTAAAGTCACTTGGCATACCATGTGGTCTGGTTATCAATCGCTCGGATATCGGAGATGATGGAGTAAGGGAATACGCCGCAAAAGCAGATATTCCAATTTTGCTGGAGATCCCCTTTGACAGGAAAATTGCTGAGGCTTATTCTATCGGTAAATTGATAATAGAGGTGCTGCCGGAATGGGCAGACAAGTTTCGTGATTTATATAACCGCATAGAAATACTCGCACGTTGCTGAAGGAGAGTGAAAGAATGAGAGAACTGGTTATTATTAGCGGTAAAGGCGGGACGGGCAAGACATGCCTGACCGCAGCTTTTGCTTCTCTGGCAAAAAATAACGTACTGTGTGACGCCGATGTTGATGCTGCAAATCTTCACCTGTTGATGAATCCCAAGGTGAAGAAAAGAACAGATTTCATGGGTGGTTCGATAGCGAAAATACGATCTTCTGACTGCTCGGAATGTGGAAGATGTCTGGAACTCTGCAAATTTGGAGCTATTTCAGAAGAATTTATTGTTGATCCAATTAGTTGTGAAGGGTGCGGTGTCTGTGTCGATCTTTGTCCTGAACAGGCGATTGATTTTCCGATACAGAAATGTGGTGAGTGGTTTATTTCTGACACTCGGCATGGCGCTATGATTCATGCAAAACTTGGAATTGCAGAAGAAAATTCTGGCAAGCTTGTGAGTCTGGTTCGTCAGCAGGCAAAAATGCTGGCGGAAGAGAAAGGTAATGACCTCATCTTAACCGATGGTCCGCCAGGTATAGGTTGTCCGGTTATTGCCTCAATTGGAGGTGCAACAGCTCTGGTTATTGTCGTAGAACCGACCGTATCTGGTCTTCATGATATGAGTCGGGTAGCTGACCTGGCAGTACATTTTAAAATTCCGGGGTTGATCTGTGTGAATAAATATGATCTGAACGTTGAGATGACCACGGAAATTGAAGCATTTGCCGGGAAGAGAAATATGGTGGTTGTGGGGCGAGTCCCCTTTGATCCTCTGTTTACCAGGGCAATGATTGAAGGAAAAAATATATTAGAATATAGAGGAGATTCAGACACGGCAGATACGGTTCGAGAAGTCTGGAATAATATTATGCAATTCCCGTCTATGAACCTGATGGGGTTGAAGGATTTTTCGGCAGTAATAAAATAATTGAAGTTTACAGTTATCCGTTTTCAGTTGGTAGTACAGCAGTCCATACTGAGAAACATGTCGTAACTGGTATTAATTATTCTACCTCTATGCGTCTTCACTGATAACTGACAACTGAACGCTGGAAACTTTAGTACAATAACTATATTAACTTATACAAAAGGAGAAATTTAGAATGGCAAAGGTACGTATAGCAGTTCCATCAGAAGGGCAGGGCGGTTTAGACGGTAAGCGCGCAGGACATTTTGGACATTGTGACGTTTTTACCCTGGTAGATGTAGAAGATGGCCAGATAAGTGAAGTTTCAATTCTTGGGAATAAGGAACATGTACAGGGAGGATGTATGGTCCCTGTCAACCTGCTGGCAGAAAATAATGTTCAGCAGTTGATAGTGGGTGGCATCGGAATGCGGCCTCTGGCAGGTTTTCAGCAGGTAGGGATAGATGTATATCACGATGCTGAACGGATTGATATCCGACCGGTTGTTGAGGATCTGATTGCTGGAAAAATTCCGATGATTACGAGTGACCAGGTTTGTGGCGGTGGCGGCGGTGCTTGAAAATCTCATGATTATGGCAAAAATATGGCAGGAGGAGTTGATATGAAAATTGCGGTTACAGCAAAAGGAGTTCTGCTCACTGATGAAGTTGATCCGCGTTTTGGTCGAGCACCTTATATTTTGATCGTGGATACAGAGACGATGCATTTTGATGCGATTGACAACAGTGAAAATGTTAATGCATTTAAAGGTGCGGGGATTCAAGCTGCTACAATGATAAGTGAGAAGGGTGCTGAAGTTCTGTTGACCGGATACTGCGGGCCGAATGCCTTTAAAACTGTTGATGCTGCCGGCATAAAGGTAGTGAGTGATGTGGCGGGCACAGTGGAGGAGGCGGTTTCTGCTTTTTTGTCTGGTCCGGTTGAGTACAGTAAAGGGGCAAATGCTGAAGGACACTGGTGAGAGGATGAAGAACAATGAACGATGATGAGTTTGATGCCTTAGTGGGTGAAATCCAGGAAGAGGTGTTTGCTGAGGCAAAAAATGTACTTGGAGAAAAGGGTTTTGACCGGTGGCGTAATCCAAAGTTTTGCGGAAAAATGGAAGGTGCAGATACCTTCGCACGGTTAAAAGGCAGCTGTGGAGACACCATGGAGATGTATCTCAAATTTAATGGTGATCGGGTTGAACAGGCAAGTTATGTTACTGATGGCTGTAGCTCCAGTTCCATTGCAGGTTCTTTCACTGTGGAGCTGGCCATAGGGAAAAATGCGGATCAGATTTTTGATATAAGCGGTGCTGCTGTTCTTGCGGAAATTGGTTCCTTCCCGGAAGCTGAAGAGCATTGTGCTTATCTTGCCGTAGAAACTCTACAGGAGGCGCTGAACAAATACATGGTTGATCAGGCCAGGAAAGCCAGTGCTTAGTGCCTTACTCCTTAATCTCTGTCATAAGAAACAAGTAATCGAGTAATGTGCTTTGAAATTATGAGGTTATATATATCACCATGGCACTTATCCCGCTCGTCGGGGTTAAAACGTTATTTTCAACCGACAGCCAGCATAATTCATTAATTTTTTATTAGGTGCAGTCTGTCGTACATTTCTTTCAAACCGGGATAGCGTTTTCGTTATTCCGGTTTTCTTATGAACTGCTGTTGCCGAGTCAGAAATTAAAAACTTTTGCTTCTGCTGCCATATCAATGAGGTGTGGGCCACCGTCGAGAATCATATTACTGTTGAATTTGGCTTCATCCATCTCTCTGTTCTTGGCACAGGGTGTACATACACCCGTTGGAACCTCATTTTCGATGAGATAAGGTAGATAATCATTTACACAGTCCCCGGTTATAGTTCGGGTGGAGCCGTCTCTATCCTTCACAGCCCAGTCTACTCCGTTGTCAATTAAAAAAATATTTACAAGGTGCCCTTTGGTGTGGGCAATCTTTG
>JAOZLO010000390.1 GCA_029934775.1 Desulfocapsaceae bacterium | reverse complement strand
ATCAACTCATAAATCCGTACGATGCGTGTTGCAATTTCCTAACCGGACATTGCTGGGTATAAGTACCTTGTGGGAAAAAATAACGACATAATTTCAAAATACACTCTTCAGTTCGAAGTCAGAGTTTATGCCCTGGCTTCATAAGGGTGCTTATCTCTTGTTTTTTACACCCCACAAGGGGGTACTGAACTGAGTGACAGGAATCAGGGAGTAAGGTACTAAAATCATCCGCTGCGATAGAAGAGTGTGTCCATCTATCCGGTCAAAAACATCTTTACCACTATGGAGAAACATATGCTTTGGAAACAGTTCTTTACCCCTGCAAAATCCATGAATACCGAAGAAGCGAAGCAACTCCTCAAAGAGCATCAACTGACAGATATTCAAATAGTTGATGTACGTCAACCCTCAGAATATCACAATGACCATATTGCAGGAGCCATTCTCATCCCCCTTCCCCAACTTTCAGATTCTTACGATCTGCTGAAAAAAAATACACCCCTGCTGGTTTATTGAGCGATAGGCGGAAGGAGCCGCGTGGCGGCTCAACAGTTAACTGGAAATGGCTTCACTGGAGGAGGGATTGCAGGATTTCTATTAAACAATGGCTAAAAAGCTTCTTCTGGCCGGCGGGGGCCACGCACATATGATGCTGCTTGCCCGGATTGGGTATCTCACCAAAGAGGGTTATGAGGTGACAGTGGTCCAACCTTCAGATCACCACTATTACTCCGGTATGGGACCCGGGATGCTGAGCGGTTTCTATACAGCTGACGATATTCGGTTCCGGACACGTTTTGTGGTCGAGCGGCAGGGAGGCAGATTTATCCGTGACAAGGTCATTCATATTGATGCAGACAACCGTATAGTCAAACTTGAATCTGGAATTTGCGAGGAATATGATGTTCTTTCCTGTAATACCGGCAGCTTTGTCCCCTTTACAGCCATTAAGGGAAAAACTGACAGGATCTTCGGTGCAAAACCCATAGAGCGCCTTCTCGAGGCACAAAAACAGATTATTACCGGCTGCAACAATCATAACCTGAGTATTGGCGTCATTGGCGGTGGTGCCGCAGCAGCAGAAATAGCTGGAAACGTACATCTTCTTGCGAAAAAAAATGGCTGTAAAGGAGTTAAGATAAGGGTTTTTGCCGGCAGGAAGCTGATGAAAAATGCTGCTCCGGCTATACAACGCATTGTCAGAAAATATTTTCAGAAAAAAAATATCATAATTGATGAATCCGGCCATGTTGAGCGAATCGAAAACTCAACCGTGATCATGCAAAACGGACAAAATCACACCCCCGATTATATTTTTCTGGCAACGGGCGTACAGCCATCACCCCTGTTTTCCACCTCCAACCTGCCCACAGGCCCGGATGGTGGACTGCTGGTAAATAAATATCTCCAATGCCCCGATCACCCTGAAATTTTTGGTGGCGGTGACTGTATCTATTACGAACCTCGCCCTCTGGCAAAGGTTGGTGTCTATGCAGTCCGTCAAAACCCTGTTCTCCTGCATAATGTTGTTGCAGGTCTGCAGGGAAACGACCTGCTCAAATTCAATCCAGGCGGCGGTTTTCTGGCAATTTTCAATCTCGGAGAAGAGTATGGTGCCTTGCAGAAGGGTCCATTTCACTGGGGCGGAAAAGCTTCTTTTATACTTAAGGACTATATCGACAAAAAATTTATGACACGCTTTCAGGATCTGGAAAAAGAGAATGCCCACGTTCCGGGCTCCAGCTGAAAGTGTTTATTTTTCGTCATATTCAAGATATTCCCAGGCCAGATGCAGGGCATCGTTATAATCTGTATGGATGCCATCGGGACCAAGCAGGTCACCATACCCCATTGACATCATCTGCTGACGAATACCTACACCTTCATTTACTACCAAGATAGGTTTAATTTTTTCATTTTTGAGTCTGTCAATCATCTCACTTAAAGCAAAATAACCTGATAAGTCCATGAAAGGCACAGCAAGACAATTTATTATCACTACTTTTGTACCGATGAGTTTACTGACTTGTTCCTGCATTTTTGCCGTTGTTCCAAAGAAAAATGCTCCCATCACTGAAACCGTTCGTATCCCGTAATCTGTTTCATCCTCGAGGGTTTTCTCAAGATCCCTGTGCCAGGCTTGATGAGGGACACCTTTCACGTCAATCTTTGACTGTTTGGAAATACGGTACGTTATCATCATTGAGGCCAGAGTTACCCCGACCCCCACGGCAACAATAAGATCAACAAAAACAGTGATAACAAACACGGTCAACATAACAGTGAGGTCCTGTCGTGGTACTCGCTTTACCATTCTGAGCAGGCGATAATCAAGAATATCCACTCCAACTTTCATCAGAATTCCGGCAAGCACAGGTAAAGGAATAAGTGCTGCATAGCGCCCCAGACCAAGGAGAATGGCCAGGAGAAAAAGGGAATGCGTCATACCTGATATCCGGGTGGTACCTCCGGCTTTAACATTGACGACGGTACGCATTGTCGCACCCGCTCCAGGCAACCCGCCTATGAGTGATGCTAAAATATTCCCCATCCCCTGGCCAATGAGTTCCTGATTCGAATTGTGCCTGGTCTTGGTCATCGAGTCAGCCACAACAGAGGTAAGAAGAGAGTCTATTACACCCAGTACTGCAAGGGCAAGGGCCATTGGAATTATTTTAGGAAGTAATGCCACCGAGAACAGCGGCAATGCAAATTCAGGAAGACCGGAAGGAATTTCACCTATTACAGCAACCGGGAAATTAAACATAATGGAAACCAGACTCCCGCCCAAAAGTGCGAGCAGAGGAGAGGGAACGACTCTGGAAATTCTGGCTGGTGTAAGAAATACAATAGCCATTGTTATCAAAGCAAGTACAAGACTATACAAATTCACACTTGAAATTGAAGCCGGAAGATTCAGCACAGCTTGAAGAGGTGAACCAACGCTGGCTGCACCGAGAAGAGGATGCAGCTGGAGTAAAATAATAATGACACCGATACCGCTCATAAAACCTGATATGACAGGATAAGGCATATAACGGATAAACACCCCGACCTTCATAAAACCAAAGGCAATCTGTAATATCCCTGCAAGAAAAACAACCCCTAGAACAGCAGTGGCATCTCCTGGAAATGCGACTATCGCTGCAGCAAAAATAACCGTCATAGGTCCGGTGGGCCCTGAAACCTGCGTTGATGTGCCACCTAAAAGGGCAGCAAAAAATCCCAGAGCAATAGCCCCGTATAATCCAGCAACTGCGCCGAATCCACTGGCAACACCAAAGGCAAGTGCGAGTGGAAGTGCAACGACTCCTGCAGTCAAACCACCAAAAAAATCACCTCTGAATGTTCTTAAAGAATATCCATTCTCCATAATAAAAACTCCCCTCTCCATCCTCGTACCACACGACTTTCTCATACATCTGGCGAGTGAGAAAAGAGCATTAGTATTAAATTGTTTTCTTACATTGGTCGATACAAGTTTCCCCTCTGCAGACATCACTGCGTAGACCTTCATAGTCTTTAATATCCCTCAGAGCAACCAAAATATGGAAAAAATCGACAGGATAATTTGCGGAATCACCATGGCGAAGCAAATTTAATTAACCATTTTTCTTGGAATTGTTAATTAAATTAACTACAATACTCCTTGATGAGAACTCTGTACTAAGACCCCACAAGGGTGTATAAGGAACT
>JAOZLO010000045.1 GCA_029934775.1 Desulfocapsaceae bacterium | reverse complement strand
AGATGAATCTACACGATCAAACCCTCATCTCTGATCTTATCGGTGTTATTTTTGAGATTGACACTGCATGGTATTCTCTGTCAGCAGGTGAACTCAAAGCGTTGCTTTTCCTTACTCTGCAGCGTCATGAGGATGCCCGTGAATGGTGTAACTGGTGCCATAAACATGGCAATTTACCGCAACCCCGGCAAAATCTTTTCAGACTTTTAGACACGCTCCTTAATTTTAAAGTAACAGGAGGGGCTTCTCACTGTTACCGAAAAGGACTCCGGCTCTATTTTGAGGAAGATAAAATTCGTGAGGCAGAATCAATAATTGCAGGAAGAATTACATTCCCAGGGCTCACATTCGCAGACAGCTGGAGAAAAATTTCACCGAGTCATGATAATCTTCTCAAGCTCTACAGGCGACTCGATAAAATAAAACAGAGACCGATAGCAAGGAGGCAGTCCGGGATTTCATGCAAACCAAGACCGACATGACGAAATCATTTTGTTGTGCCATTGCTTAATTTGTTTTAATACATCCTGTACAGCATCGATCCAGGAAAAGATAACAGCATATTTCATATATTTATTAAACAGTATGTTGCAAGTCAATACCTTTTTTTATTTCTTTATTTTATAGCTATTCAGATACCCCCTGTAATCGGAAAACCACAGGGACGTAACTGTTATAGGAAAGACGGGAATCACCCGATTAAAGGAATGAAAAATGAGAATATCATGTTCTCACTGCAGAAAAAAATTTACCATCACCGAAGATCAGATCTGCGATTACACCTCAGAAATCATTTTTTCCTGTCCAAAGTGTGAAACGGATATTTCAGTAGACCTGAAAACGCTCACTCAGGCAGTCAATGCATCTATTCAAGATCTTCCATCTGGAGATACATTAAAGAAAATTATTCTGGACAGTGTCAGAACTTTACCGCCGATGCCTCAGGTTGCAATAAAAGCACGTAAAATTATATCAGATCCTGATTCAGGTTTTTCAGAGCTGGCAAGCGTGATTGAAACTGACCCGGGAATCACAACACAGGTATTAAAAATTGCAAATTCTGCGTATTATGGCCTGGTAAGTGAGGTTTCAACGATTCAGCGAGCCAGTGTAATTATGGGTACCAAGACTCTTTTAGAGGTCCTCACCTTGGCTTGCTCGTCCACTCTTCTGGGAAACAATCTGCGCGGATATGAACTCGACACAGGGGATTTATGGATGCATTCACTTTCAACAGCGTACTGCTCCAAGATAATAGCTAAAAAATGCAGACCCGAACTTGCGGAAGACGCCTTTACTGCCGGTTTGATACATGACAGCGGTAAACTTATTCTTGACCCGTATGTAGTGGAAAGAAAAAAAAGTTTCACACAGCTTCTGAAAGATGAAAAGATCTCTTTTCTTGATGCTGAAAAAGAGATTCTGGGATTTGATCATGGTGAAATTGCCTCTGAAGTATGTATGAAGTGGCAGATACCTGAAAATATTTCTCAAGCGATAAAATACCACCATAACCCTGGGGAATCTTCTGAAAAAGATTTGACATATATTATCCATCTCTCGGATGCCATTGCAATGATGAGCGGGATTGGAATTGGTTATGACGGCATGCTGTACGAGATAGATGAGCATGTTTTTGAACTCCTTGGGATTTCCTCATCTGATATCAACTCAATCATGCACGAAGTTGTTACATCTGTTGAAAGCATCACCGGATAAAGCTGACAATCTATAACACTCTGAAAAGACACAATATCATGATCCCCAACGTAAAAATACATATAGGCCAGTATTTCGCCACTAAAAATTCCACTTCCATCAGCACCGTACTGGGATCCTGTGTTTCAGTTTGCCTGTTTGATCCAGTCATGAAAATAGGAGGCATGAATCATATTCTGCACAGTGGGGAAAGTCTGGGCTCAATAGATGACAGCGGACGTTATGGAGTTAATGCCATGGAGTTGCTTATTAACGAAATGATAAGCCTGGGAGCTATGCGTAATCGGCTTGTTGCTAAAGTTTTCGGAGGGGGGAATATACTTGGTCTGTCTAATAAGCACCAGCAGGGCCATAGAAACGTGGATTTTGTCCTTAATTTTTTGAAAGTTGATGAAATACAAATTGTTTCTCAAAATACAGGGGGACGATTTTCACGGAAAATATTTTTTCAGTCGGATACAAGTGAAGTTTTATTGAAAAAAACTACCTCAAAAATGCAGGCTAATTTACCACAAGAAAAAAACACTGCTTCTATAAGAGTAAAATCGATCTCTGATAAGAGCGGTGAGATAACTCTATTTTAACTCAAGATGAATATCCTTCTCGCCTTTTTTATAGCAGGCAGGCAGAACTCTGGTCTTGGGTTGACTGGGATGCCAATTGGAGCAGAGCTTCTTTGCCTATACACCCCTTGACATATTCAAGCATGAGCACCTTGACCATCTCCTCACGACTCATCTGCTCCAGATATTCCCCCGATGCAAGCAGTTTCTTAAATGGATTTGAACTCAGTTCCGCAGATTTAGAGTCCTCCAGGGCCTGCAGGTAGGGAGACACCATCTGTTGCAGACCCTGCTCGCTGTTCTGCAGTAAATCCTTATATTTTTTTGCCAGTACCGACGCATCCGGCAAGCCGGGCGCCTCCAGTACGATTTTGAAATCTGAGGCAAAACGTTCGATCCCTTTGAGGATATGATTTGACTTGACCATGTTCATTTTGGCCCAACCTGCATTAAGCCACTTGAATGAGCCGATATGGACCACATTTTCGGTGGAATCAGCAACATAAATAATAATAGAAGAGGCATAGTACATGTATGAACTCACCCATCCCAGTCCGGTCTTGTTCAGCCCCTTTTCCCCGGAGTAAAGATAGTTCCAGTCTTCATCTTCACCAATGATACACCCTTTTTTGCCCACTTCAGACGAATCATTCTGAATTGAGACGGAAATAAGCACCGGCCCTGTCGGGCCTGGCAGAACTGTCACAACACGATCCTGATTGTAGGAATAGTAGCCACCGGTATGAGTGTCTGGAGTTATGGCCTCATGATCCCTACCTCGCAGCAGATGGACAGCATCTGTCGATTCAACATTTCGAGGCAGATTCCTGAGCGCATGATGCACCTGAGGTGTCAGCCACTTCTGGTTCTTTATTGATGAAGGCATAGTTATATAGGTCGGAATATCAGGACTATATGCATAGTCCATTACACGAGCCAGATCACCCTGAACAGAGAAGCCATAAAAAGCACCCGCTGCTCCCTGACGTTTTTTGAGGTCCATACTCGACCCCACCGGAATGGCTCCAACGAAATTTATGAGCTCGGATAATTGTTCCGGATCGAGATCAGTTACAGGTTGTGTCAAAGATAAAACATGTTCCAATCCAGGATAAATGTGGTCAGGCAGTGTCTGCTGTTCCTGGCTCTGCGCGAAACCAGTTGTTCCCAGCAAAAACAGCACTGTGAAAATATAACTGGCCCCGGTAAAACGGTGATAAAGACGGCATAAGTAGTTTGGAAGTAAGATTATTTTCATAATTATAAAAGAAGTTTTCTAGTTTGAGGTCTACGCTTATTTATTAGTACCTTACTCCTGTAACCCTGTATTAAATAACAAGAAACTAAGGAATATATTCCGAAATTACGGGGTTGCATGTACCACCAAAGTACTTACACCCCTTTGTGGGGTGTTATTACATCCAGCCCGGACGGGTATGCGTAAAAGCAGCAATATGGATACCTATGCTATACAGTAATCGGAAAAAGACAAGGAGAAAAGTGACGACTCAGCACCGCAAAACAGAGGTCAACAACGATATAGCTGAAAAGGCAGTGCTTTTCAGTAACCGGATATATACTAGCCCAAAACTATTTTTGCTTCCCGGGCAATAGCAAGTTCTTCGTTTGTAGGGATTCCCCAGACCTGAATACGACTCTCAGTCGAGCTCAACAGCAATGGTTCTCTCACTCTCTGATTATTTACAACAGGGTCGAGTATAATGCCGAAAGGTTCCAGCCCTTCCAAAGTTTTAGCGCGAACAACTCCATCATTTTCACCAATTCCGGCTGTAAAAACGATTGCATCCACACGTCCGAGTACTGCGAGATATGCGCCTACATATTTACGATTTCGATAGGTCTGAACCTCTAGAGCCAATCGAGCTCTCTCATTACCAGCTGCAATCTGATCATGAATATCCCGCATATCATTCATTCCACAAAGCCCTTTAAGGCCGGATTCCTTATTCAGCATCATGTCAATTGAATCAATATCCATACCACAGTTCCTAGCAAGATAGGCATGGACAGCAGGATCAACATCACCACTGCGGGTGCCCATAACCAACCCCTCAAGTGGTGTAAGACCGAGTGTAGTATCAACACTCCGGCCATTTTTTATGGCCGTCATCGAACAGCCATTTCCCAGATGAATAGGGATCAGGTTCAAATCTTCCAGAAGTTTACCCATCTGGCTGGCACATTCACTGGCAACATACTTATGTGAAGTTCCATGGAACCCATATTTTCGAATCCGCTGTTTCTCGTAAAGTTCATATGGTAATGCGTAATGATAAGCATGAGGGGGAATAGATTGATGAAATGCCGTATCAAAAACAGCAATTTGGGCAGCACCCGGAAAGAGATCCCGAGCAACTAGAATACCATCAAGATTGGGTGGATTATGAAGAGGGGCTAAAGGAATATTTTTCTCAATCGCCGCCAGAACATCATCTGTGATAGGCGTCGGTTGATGAAAAGTTTCTCCCCCGTGCACTACGCGATGGCCAACTGCACTGATATCACTGCTATTTGAAATGACTCCTGAGTCGGGATCAGTCAATATGTCAACAGCTCTATGCATGCCGCTTTTATGATCGACTATTAATTCAACTCTCTTTATTATCCGTTCCTTGCCAGTTTCGGGATGCAGTATACACTTAATGTGACCTTTTTTTTCTCCTATTCGCTCTATAAGCCCTGAAGCCAGAACAGACTCATCAGCCATTTCAAACAATTGAAACTTAATGGAGGAGCTACCTGAATTAATAACCAGTATTTTCATTTAAAATCTATCCTTCCCGGACAACGAATTCTGTCACTGACATAATAATTTTTCCCAGCAAATGCGGCGACATTCATTGCACCAGGGAAGAAATATCTTCAAAAATTGCCATGGGGTCTTTTCCATTTGCTGTGGCAATCTCTTTAATAGTCATATCTGCATCGACTTTTACATTTTTTTCCTGCAGACCACGCCTTATATCGTGAAATATCAGATTATACTCACTGCACACTGCAGCAAGAGTCATATTGCCAAATCCGGACATAGGTGAATCTGGAAAACTCTCCGTGCTGCCCGCTGCTTTTTTTCTGACTGCCGGTTTGATGATTTGATAGATAGCCTGAGGACTGAGTTTATTCTCAGCAGCTATGACTGCAAGAGTCTCCTTACTGTCACTGAATTGTATCCCAGCTGTTTTTAAAAGATCCATTGCCTGATCGAGATCTACATCCTGTTTTTTAGAAAAAAGCTTCAATGACGAAAGTTCCGCATGGCCGTATGGAGGTTCACCATATTTGATGGCAGCTGCATCTTTAAAGGAATCACCAAGATCAATTACACTGCTCATTGGCGGAACCTCAAAATATGTACCAACACCTATAACAAGCGTAAGGAGCATGGCCACATTGAAAGAAAGGGTAAATACCTTCAATTCTCTGGCTCGATTTTTCATATAAGCTGTTATAGGCCGCCAATTATAATATATGTGCAACAGTCCTGCAAAGAGAAAGAGAAAACCAAGATTGATATGTTGATTTCCCCACTCAGTCTTACTCAACCCCCATAGATGCCAGTCCGCCCAATAGGCAACTCGTCCCTGGGGAACTATATAGAGAATGACCGAAGTAAGTACCAAAAGAATGAAAGATATGAACATGGTCATGGAGGTAATTTTTCTTATATTCAAAATAATTCCTTTATGAGTTAAATAAAAATGAGGAGGGTGTGCGATTTAGAACAGAGATAAGAGCATGGTGCCCTGCGGGCAGGCTGAAAAGGGCGTAAAGGTGTAAGGGCTTAAAGGCTTAGGGACTAACTGTCTTGCATCTGTCTTTTACCTGGAAGACACAACAAAATCTTCATCAATTTTATCAGGATCATCACAATTATAATAAACGATTTTACGCAGATGAGAAAAACTGTCAATATCCATTTCTTTAAAATGAATACCGATGCCATCTGCTGTCACCCGCACTACCTCCCCACCAATGCTCAAAGAGAGATTTGAGGCCGTACCCGCCAGCATCAAGGTAAGAGAACAGCTGTCACCCAAACTCCTGCCCAAAATATCTTTCACAAAGAGGCCCTTGGTTGAGAGATTTTCAGTCTTACATGCAGTATAAGACGCTTCTGGAAAAGCGACATCAACTGTGGTGTAAAAATCAACCCTGGTATTTTTCCTGCGCTCATCACTGTCCATAATTTACTCCTGAAATACTACATTTTCAACGCAACAGTCTATTTCTCAGCAATAGTCTTTATCTGACTATTATGTTGTTTACATTTCCTCAAAAGTATGCCGAGTTCCAGATTATTCAAAACGCCATTTTCCACAAAAAACTGACCAATTTTTTTCTGCTGGCGCTTTTGCCTGAGAAGCAGATAGCGTACTTCAGCTCTTGTCAGCAGACCTAATTTCCAGGCAGTCAGCCCAAAGGTACGCTTTCTTTTCGAATGATTCAGGATGATACCGACAGAGTTTCGGTCCAGATATCCCAGACTCACCCCAAGTTCACCAATTTTGAGTCTACCTGATTTCTGCCAGGCTAATGCCTGGATAAGCTGCCGCCATTGGATAATTCCACCATGATAAAGAAATCGACCAAACAGGAGTTCTCTGTCCGGTAGACTAACATTGTAAAGTGTTGTTTTTTTCTGCCCGGTATTGAACTGTTTTTTCAGCACTTTTATATTTCGAGTGCCAATATGCTGACGAAGAGTCTGGCAGGCACTTTGAAGAAGAATAAACTCTTCCTGACATTTCTTCAGAGAAAAGCCGGACAGCAGCGCCTTGTCCGGATGTATTTCCATAGCCCTTTTTCTAAAAGCTGCTGTAATGCCCTCTTCCCTGAGATAATTGAGAAAGCCCGATGAAGGCTGGATGTCGCTCCCAAATAAAATCCGGCATGCCTCAAATAATTCAGATTCTCTATTCATTCGTACGATTCATCAATAACAGAGGCCCGCCACGGTTTTGGCAATTTTTTGAAGAGAGACAACCTGATCAATCCCTCCCAGTTCAATGGCGACCTTGGGCATACCGAAAACAACACAGCTTTTTTCATCCTGTGCAATAGTCGAAGCTCCGGCCTCTTTCATTTCCTTGATTCCTTTAGCCCCATCATCCCCCATACCGGTCATAATTACGCCCACTGCGTTTTTACCAGCATATCGGGCCGCAGAGCGAAAAAGCACATCCACTGACGGACGGTGTCGACTCACCAGCGGGCCATTCTTTATCTGAACATAATACCGGGCTCCGCTTCGCTGCAGCAGCATATGTTTATTGCCCGGTGCAAGCAACACTCTACCCGGCATCACGGTATCACCATCCCTCGCCTCCTTGACAGTCATCCTGCTCAGACTGTCCAACCGCTCGGCAAAAGAGGTAGTAAAATGTTCAGGCATATGCTGTACGATAACAACACCGGGGAAATCGCCAGGCAACATCTCCACAAAAACCCGAAGAGCTTCAGTCCCACCCGTTGAGGCACCAACTGCAACAACCGTTTCAGTAGTCTGGACCATTGCCCTATTGGATCCCTTGGCGAGCATAACATCTGCATCAAGTTTTGCCGCTACATTTCTGGTAGTTGACTTGCTAATTCTTTTAACCTGCACGTTGGCTGCAGCTTTTACCGCATCACAGATTAATACTGCAGATTCATCGAGAAACTGTTTTGTTCCCATTCTCGGCTTCTGAATGATATCGACAGCTCCATACTCCATAGCCCTTAAGGCTGTTTCAGAATTAGTCTCTGTCAGACTGGAACACATCACCACGGGAACAGGATGCTGGGACATGAGTTTCTGCAGAAAACTGAGTCCATCCATACGGGGCATTTCCACATCCAGTGTTATAACATCAGGAACAAACTGTTTCAGCCTGCTTGCAGCCACATATGGATCCTGGGCTGTAATAACCTCATCAATCTCCCTGTCGGCCAGTAGTATTTCAGACAGAGTCTGACGAACCACTGCAGAATCATCAACGACTAACACTTGAATTCCCATTTATTCTCCTTAATCCTGACCTGAGTCTACGGTTTAACTGATACCATAAGTTTTTTTTATCCGTTTCAAAAAAACCTCACCGGTATGTGAACAGAAGTATATTTTTCTGCCCTGAAAGCCACCGCAATCTTCTGCTTCTATCAGGCAGCCGTATTCCTGTACCTTACTTTTTGCCATGAGTATATTCTTTACTCCGGGCTGAACAGTCTGGGAAGAAGCTTTTCCCCTGACAAGCATCTGGGCTCCGCCAAAAATTTTTGTCACCAGATTTTTGATGACTGTTCCATGCTCTGCAAAGTTACTGAACATCTCATCTATAACACAATCCACATATTTGGAACAATAGGTGATATCCTGCTGGTAGGGATCTGCGTCAAGGACAGCATGGCACATGGAACCGTAACGATTCACCGGATCAAAAAGAACCACCGATACACAGGATCCGAGAACGGTATGGATCATTGTCGGCTCTGTAGCAAAATGGAAATCTCCGGGATAAAGATATATGGACTCCCCATTTTTTCCGTCAGAACATCGGGGGAGGTGCGAGTTAGATCCGTTCATAGATTGTAGGAGCAACCTGGCGCACCGGCAGATCCATGCCATGGGTGGACTCTGAATGTCCCAGAAAAAGATAACCACCCAGCCGCAGGCACAACGCTAATTTTCTGAGAATTGCCTCCTGAGTCTTGGTGTCAAAATAGATAATTACATTGCGGCAGAATATTATATCTATTTTTGTTTTAATACCATAACTCTGATCGTTGAGGTTCAATCTCCCGAAGGTGACAGTTTTTCGAATTTCAGGAACAACCCGTACAAGTCTGCTGGCAGCGTTTTTGCTTTTCAACAGGTATCGTTTCTGCATTTCCTGCGGAATGGCGGCTGCAATGTCATCACTGTAGACAGCGCGCGTTGCAATTTGCAGAACTTGAGTACATATATCTGTAGCCAGTACCTTAAAAGAAAAAAGTTTTTGCCCACGGTTAAAGTCAGTAAGCTCCATGGCCAGGCTGTACGGCTCCTGCCCCATGGAGCAGGCAGCACTCCAGACCTGCAAAGGGCGAATCCCCGGATTGTTTTTTCCCTTCAGTAAGGAGGGCAACAGCTCTTTCTTCAGGTAAGTAAAATGTGCCGGCTCACGAAAAAACTCGGTCTTATTGGTGGTAATGGCATCAACAAGATGAATAAATTCATCCTGAGGCTTGTCACCACTGAAGACAAATTTGCAGTAATCGGCAAAAGAATCCAGACCAAGATGGCGGACCCGGGAACGCAGCCGCCCCTCTATCATCTGTTGTTTTTTTTCGCCGATATTTATTCCGCAGTAGCTATAAACCTCCCTGCAGATAAGGTCAAAATCAGCAGAGGCCAGTCGTTGAGTGTAGAGAGTACCGTTTGGATTCATTAATTTTCTGCGGCATCACCGCTCTTTTGGCCGATATTCAGGCTGAATTCTTCACCACTGACAGTTGTCAGGGCATCCTGTTCCAGGGTTTTATCTATATCCAGAAGAATAACGAAACCATTCTCTAATCTGGCCATCGCCTGAATCCAGTCAACTGACCTGCCATCTGCCTGGTGAGGAGGCGGTTCCAAATCTTCTTCACCAAACTCTGCAACCTGTTGTACCATATCAGCGGTAATTCCTACCAGGGTTTTCTCCTGGTCTATCTGCAGCTCAAGAATGATTATGCAGGTGTCAACTGTTGCTACGGTTCCCTCCAGTCCAAACTTCAGACGCAGATCCAGCACCGGCACAGCGCTGCCGCGCAGACTGACCACGCCAATCATACAGCCGGAACTATTGGGCATGGGAGAGGGTGTCTCATAGGCAACAACTTCGCGGACTTTGTGGATACCAATACCATAAACTGCTTCACCTACCCGCAAGGTAAGATATTGTCTCTGGGTGTTCATCTATTCCTCCATCAGACAACCGGGGCCTGACCTATCCTGCAAAGTCATGCCCCGGGAAACAGGACAGACCGGATGGCCTGTCCCTGCTATATACAAAGATCAGAATTTTTCAAAGTCACTATCCAGATTATCATCGGCATCGTCACCAAAATCAAGGTTAATCCCCTGACCGGAAGACTGTTTCTTACCAGGTGATTTCGCCGGACGGGATGCTGGCAATGCCTTCTGTGTTCTTTTCTTCGGCATTGAAGGAGCGGCTGGTCCACCATACTGCCCTTCCTGGACTCTGAAGAAGGTCATTACCTCCTGGAGTGCCTGGGCCTGGGCCGACAACTCCTCGGAAGAGGAAGCCATTTCTTCAGCAACACTGGCGTTCTGCTGAATAACCTGATCAAGCTGCTGAACAGCGCTGTTAACCTGCTCGGCACCGGTACGCTGTTCGTTACTGGCTGCAGTGATCTCCTGAACAAGGTCCGCAGTCTTTTGCACATCAGGAGCAATAGTATCAAGAAGGACACCCGCCTGTTCGGCGACCTTGACACTGGATGCCGAGAGGTCACCGATCTCTGCTGCCGCTGACTGGCTGCGCTCGGCAAGCTTGCGCACCTCGGAAGCCACAACAGCAAAACCCTTGCCATGTTCACCGGCCCGGGCAGCCTCAATTGCTGCATTCAGGGCCAGCAGATTGGTCTGTCGGGAAATCTCCTCAATGACAGAGATCTTTTCAGCAATATTTTTCATTGCCTGGACTGTATCCTGTACAGCTTTTCCACCTTCATCTGCATCACCGGCGGTTTTAAGGGCAATTTTTTCCGTCTGGGCTGCATTATCAGCGTTCTGATTGATATTTGCCGCCATTTCTTCCATGGAAGAGGAAATCTCTTCAGCAGAAGCTGCCTGCTCCGTTGCGCCCTGGGACATTTCCTGGGCACTTGAACTCAGCTGCTCACTGCCGGAAGCCACATTATCTGCAGACTGTTTGACCTGAATGACTATACTTCGAAGCTGCTCAACCATATTGGTAAGATCACCGGCCAACTCGCCAATTTCATCTTTCTGTTTGACATCAACCTTCACCTCAAGATCACCATCCGAAACAGACTTGGCAAAAGCGACCCCTTTAATAAGTGGTTTAGCTATAGAAGATGCAATAAGCCAGGCAATAAGTAAGACAAGAGCAATCAGGACCGCACCTGCAATAATGATAGCCTTAATGAGGGCTCTAATTGGAGCTATCACCTCTGCTTCATCAATCTCCGCCAGTAAACCCCAGGTAGTCCCGGCGATATTTACCGGAGTATAAGCTGAAAGAACTGAGTTACCATTATAATCAAGTACAATTTTTGCGTCTGTTTTACCGGCAATAACCTCGGTGGCAGCCTCGGTATCCACGCCATTTTTTTCAACAGTTCCTGCAAAGGATGCGGCCACTGAATGGCCCTGGGGATCAAGAAAGGAGTCAGAACGCATCAGCTTGTCAGCGCCAATCAAGTAGGTCTCGCCTGATTCACCCATACCGTCACGCTGCTGCATGACAGCGTTAATAGCATCAAGGGGCAACTGCAGGGCAACAATCAACTCCACCTTACCCCCGTGAGTA
>JAOZLO010000389.1 GCA_029934775.1 Desulfocapsaceae bacterium | reverse complement strand
AATTTTATGTTTGGACTTGGAATGCCGGAACTCATCGTAATTCTGGTCATTATCGTGATCATATTTGGAGCTGGAAAGCTTCCTGAAATTGGTTCAGGGATCGGTAAAGGTATAAAAAACTTTAAAGATGCAACCAAAAAAGAAGATAAACCGAAAAAACTTGACGGTGAAGAGAAAGATACAGACAATAAAGCATAAATGATGGCAGTCATTTGCCATTCCCATTCAACTGGAGTCACATAATGTTTGGACTTGGAACCCCAGAGCTCATCGTAATTTTAGGGATTGCTTTCCTCGTTTTTGGTGGTAAGAAACTTCCTGAAATAGGGGAGGGGTTAGGTAAAGCTCTAACTTCCTTTAAGAAAGGAATTAAAGATGTCGAAGAAGAAGGGACTGGTATTATTGATGATATACCAGGAATAAAAGAAGCAGCCGAAGTTAAAGAAAAAATTAATCAGGTTAAAAATTTAGGAAATATAAAAAATATCCTAAAATAAACCGATTTCACCCTTGCCTCTGGACAAATTTTCTGCTTTAGCCCCATTTACTTTCATCTGATGAAAGTATTGTATAAGACCTTACTGTCGCAACCTGTCACTCAGTTCAGTACCCTTTGCAAATTGTGAGCTATTCAGTCATAACTATCCGATTACAAATCGTTTTTTACTTACACAACCGATACAATATTCAGCCTTTCGAATCCTCCAGCCACCGCTTAAGATCCGGCTTGAAAGCATAATTCTTGCCTTTTTGGTAAGAATTGTTTAAAAGAAGGTCTTCAGTTATATTTTTTTGTCTTTGTTTGTCCGGCAGGATTCCCCACCAGATTTTTATCTCAGATTAACTTCTATCCTTGCCTCATAGCAATTTTCTATTATTTTATCAGGAGAAAGACATGTGTCGTTTAGCACTGAAAACCGCCAGAGAACCGTTTTCTCCATATGAAGTTCTGACGGCAATGGAAGCCATGCAGGAAGGATATGACGGCTCCGGCCTTGGCTTGTTACTCCGCGGCATAGAATTTGACGATTTCAAATATAACCCCAGATTTCCAATTTTATCAGGTATTGCCCACACAGAAAAGGCATGGCAGCGCCTGGTAAAATTTATGGAAAATCGTGGCTATGAACTGAAGCATGACCATCGCTACCACATGGGCCCCGATCTTATTGAAACTGAGGATCGTTTTCGCTATTTCTTACGCGCATACAGAATGCCTGAAAGGTTCAGGGATAAAAGTCAGGAGGAGCGAGAAGAGGAGCTGCTGAAAACACGCCTGGCTCTTGGGAAAATAGGTGATGCTAATAACAATTTAACAGTATTCTCTTTCTGGCCTGACGTTGTCATGGTAAAGGAAGTCGGCTGGCCCCTGCAGATCGGAGATGCCCTCTGCCTCCACGATAACCAGATAAAAGCACGAATCTGCATGGCCCAGGGAAGACAGAACACAAATTATGGTATTAACCTCAATGCCTGCCATCCCTTTTTCCTCCAGGGAATAGCAACAATGACCAACGGAGAGAACACCGCCTTTGTTCCCATTAAAGAGTGGCTGCTCGGTAAAAATATTCCGGGATACATTGGTTATCACAGTGACAGTGAGGTCTTTACCCATATACTTCACTACACCCTCAAAAAACTGAAGCTCCCATTGGCCGCCTACAAGCATATCATTACCCCGCTGAACCCGACAGAGTTGGGAAAACATCCCCAGGGAGATTTCCTGAAAGGACTGCGAGAAGCCTGCAAACGACTTATCATCGATGGACCTAATGCTGTAATAGGTACCCTCCCCGACGAGTCCTGCCTGCTGGTCATGGATCAGAAAAAACTCCGCCCGGCAACTGTTGGGGGGCATGAAGGAGAGTGGGCTATTGCCTCTGAAATATGCGGTATTGATGCCATGATCCCCAACCGTGATCCTTCGTTAGATTTTCAGCCAATGCGTGAACACACAGTAATTATTCCTCCAGACAGAAAGGAATTGACAATATGGTCTCAGCACGATCCGCTACCGTTACCCCAAGCAGCTTAACATATACCGACTTACCCTGGATCATTGAACATCGGGAGGACAGATGTACTCTTTGCGGCAGATGTACCGCTGTATGCCCTAAAGAGGCAATCCATCTGAGTCATATGCGACAGCGGGTTCCCAAACTTGATATTTTCAGTAAAAAAAGGGGCAGCAACTATCGAAACTTCACCGGTATCAGGCAACGGACAAATCTGTCCAACAGCTGTATCGGCTGCGGCATGTGCTCCATGGTCTGCCCCAATGAGGCCATAACACCTGTCCCTGGAACCAATGAAAACCGCACTCTGTTTTTCGAGAATACTAAAGGGGAGCCACAAAAACGAGGCGGCCGAAGAAACGTTGCCGGTGCTACCCTTCTCGACCGTATTGTGTTTAACCGCATCTCAATGTTAACAGACCCCGCGCTTGATGCCGGCCGACACGAGTTCTCTCTCACAACGACCCTGGGCCGGGTTCTTTCTCCTGAGGATTATATCGATCGCAAAATAAACGGTGGCTGGATCCCTGCAACAAGAGAAATTTTCCCCTTCATCATCGGTTCCATGTCTTTTGGTGCCCTGTCACCAAACATGTGGCTGGGGTTGCTCCAGGGGGTCGCTTACTGCAACGAGGTGCTTGGTATTCCTGTTGTCATGTGTACAGGAGAGGGAGGATGCCCTCCATGGGTATTGAGAAGCCCCTATCTCAAATATATCATTCTCCAGATTGCATCCGGTTATTTTGGCTGGGATGAAATAATCCGGGCTATTCCGGAAATGCAATGCGACCCCGCTGCCATTGAAATCAAATATGGTCAGGGTGCAAAACCCGGTGATGGCGGACTTCTGATGTGGTACAAGGTGACCAGACTTATCGCCAAACTGCGAGGAGTTCCCGAAGGTGTTGATCTCCCCTCTCCTCCGGTACACCAGACTTTATACTCAATTGAAGAAAGTGTTATGAAGATGATTCAGACACTTTCTACAGCTTTCAACCATAAGGTACCAGTATACCCTAAAATTTCCGCCTCAACATCTGCCAAATCTGTCTTGAACAACCTGACTCGTAACCCCTATGCCGCAGGCTTGATGATCGACGGTATCGATGGCGGAACAGGTGCCGCCTATAATGTTTCCATGAACGCAACAGGACACCCGATAGCATCGTGCGTTCGTGAATGCTATCTCGACCTTGCTGTTCAGGGGAAGCAGAACGAAATCCCTATATTTGCAGCGGGCGGTATTGGTAAAAACGGTAATGTCACTCAAAACGGCATGGCCCTTATCATGCTTGGAGCCTCAGGAGTTCATATTGGAAAATACATAATGCAGGCAACCGCCGGATGTCTCGGGAACGAAAAAAACAGATGTAATGTCTGCAATATCGGCATCTGCCCAAAAGGTATTACCAGCCAGAATCCGAAGCTTTACAGACGGCTTGACCCCGATATGGTCGCTGAAAGGGTTGGTGACACCTTTATGTCTATCAGTACAGAAATTAAGAAAATAATGGCTCCACTTGGCAGATCACAGAGTTTACCCATAGGTATGTCCGATGCACTTGGAATAGCCGATAAAGACGTAGCAGATAGACTTAAGATCGAATACGTATGTTAGGAACGTACACGAAAAATTAATTTTCCTATCTGATTGAAGGAGTTTGCAGTGACTACTACCGTTGTAAAAGGTCTCAATGAAAATGGCT
>JAOZLO010000388.1 GCA_029934775.1 Desulfocapsaceae bacterium | reverse complement strand
ACAATGCCGTTTCAGGCCAGATAAGTAGTTCTACATGTTTATCCTCCAAAACAATGCGAGAGAGTGACAGGTACCTGTCAACTGTGGCTTTCTGCTGCGAGGCCGACCATTTGACACTCTGGTCGACATTCCCCTGAACAATTCCCACCCTCGTTTTTTTTATATCTTTGCCTGAAAATGTTTTACCAATCTCTGTAATTCGCAGTTTTGAATAGATTGCGCCACTGCCAAAAACCAGAACGAAGGACAGCATAAGAAAAAAAATAGTGGCGACCGTCTGCCTTTTAGTTAAAAAAATTGTCAGAAGAGTATTTGTAAAAACAATTACCCAGGTCACCCCATGATGCCCGAGAAGATCCGCAATCTGAATAAAATAGGTTTCTCCCCAGAGACCATAACCAAGATCCATCCATGGCAGACCGGTAAAAAAAATACCTCGCACCCAGTCAATACCCACCCAGAGTGTCGGCAACACCCATAACACCAGACCTGCAGGAAGAGCCAGAAAAATATATCTGGCGAGAATAGCAAAAATACAAAAATAAATGCTCATATAAAGAACGAGCAGCAAAAGTGCCAGCACGGAAATAAACCAATGCAGACCACCATAGCGCTCCAGAACGATTACAATCCAATACAGCAAAAGAAGAAAGTGAACAATTCCAGAAGAAAGACCATACGCCGCAGCCTCTTTCACCGAACCTCTACGGATCGCAACAAACAAAGGGACCAGAGCCACAAACAGAACAGGCCACAGCTCCCCACCACCTGGAAACGAAAGCCAGAGTAAAACTCCGGTCATACTAGCGAAAATAAAATAAATATTGGGGAAAAACATTTGGTTACGACTCGTGTACAAGCCGACTTATCTTGATTTTTTTGAGATGTCTGTCGCTTGCACTTTTAACCTCAAAGCGAAAACCGAAGACATTAACGCTTTCTCCCACCACAGCTAAACGCCCTAAGGCATGAATGACAAGACCACCGACAGATTCATAGGGTCCTTCTGGAAATTCGACATCAAAATAGTCCTCAATTATTTCTATATCAATTCTGGCATGCACTACAACCCTGTCTTGATCAATTTTTTCCAATTCATCCTGCTCAGTATCGTATTCATCGTCAATTTCACCAACTATTTCTTCCAGAATATCTTCCAGCGTGATAAGGCCACGAATAGTACCAAATTCATCGGTAACCATGGCCATATGTGCCTTACGTTTTTGAAATTCAGACAACAGATCAACTATCAATTTGGATTCGGGGATAAAAGAGACAGGCCTCAAATATTTTTCCAGAGTCACCTCTTCCTTCCGTGAGCGGGTACAGAACTCGAGCAGATCTTTGGCGTGAACAACACCAATTACTTTATCCGGATTTTCCCTGTATACCGGAATTCGGGTTAAACCATTATCTATTACAATATTGATAAGCTCAGCAATAGGAGCAGATTCATCAAAGGAGATAACCTCTGCTGCCGGTGTCATGATTTCGTTCGCTCGTGTTTCTCTGAAGTCAAAGATAGAGGAAATCATCTTTTCTTCCAGGCTGGATATTAATCCATGCTCCTCACCCTCCTCAAGAAGTTCCTGGATTTCATGTTCAAGATCTTCTTTTGTTCCGGGTCGTCTGAAGTCAATAAATGACCACAGTTTTTTCAGAATATTCTTTGACTGCGTCGGTTCCTGTTCTTCGGATATTGTATCGTTTTCCATTTTTCCTGCAAATTTATGCTCTGCTGTAATTGATGTTCTCAGTTCCAGCAGAAGAGATATGATAGTCTGTTTTTTTAAAAATACTACTTTGTAGTCAATGACTCCAGTCCAGTTAAATCACCTTATCCAGCGTTGATATACAAATAATCTGCCGAGCATAAAAGAGAAAAGTAAAAATAAAAGAGACATTTTTACTTTTCTAACACCCCGCAAGGGGGTATAAGTACCATACTACTGCAACTTTGACACATCTGCCTGTTTCACACATTCATATTTACCCAGGATAAAGGAATGTCTCCGCGCCAATCTAATGAAACAATCCAACGATTGGTCGAGGAACAGATCAACCTCCCGTCACCACCAGCCATCGCCGCACAAATTCTTAACACTGTCCAGAACGAGGATTCTTCTCTGGCCGATTTAAAGAAAATCATTTCAGCAGATCCAGCTCTTACCGGGAAAATGCTGCATATTGCCAATTCAGCATTTTATTCTCTGCCTAACAAAGTCACAAACATCACCCGTGCCATGTCTATCCTTGGTACAAATGTCATTAAAAATATTGCTCTTTCCTTTGTTATTGCCAAAGATCTGCAGGGACAACAAACTGCATGTTTTGATCTAGAACTTTTCTGGCGGCGGTCTGTGACAACCGCAGTTGCAGCAGAACTGGTCAAAAAACTCACCACCATTGCAGATGACGATATTTTTGTAACAGCACTTCTGCAAAATCTTGGCATCCTGATTCTGGCTCTCAGTAAGGGAGAAGAATACTGCACTCTACTGAATACATGCAGAATGGGTGACGACAGTGCCCTTCTTCTTCAATTAGAACAGGAGAAATACCAATTTAACCACCAGCAACTCAGTTATACACTCATCCGCAGTTGGGGACTACCTGAGTCTATTTCTGAACCAATGTACTACCATCGTGAACCGGAAAAAGCACCTGAAGAAATCCGCCAGGTAGCAAGAGTCCTCTCGACTGCAAATCTTTTATCTACTATCTACCACGAAACAGAAACATCCGAAGACGTCCTGCTTTTGCAGGACAAGATGGAAGAACTCTTTGGCCTTAACACACAGCAAACCCAGGATCTCCTCAACGATGTCGCTCAACAGTCAATTGATATTTTAACAATTTTTGACATTGATCCCGGTCAGATAAAACCTTATACCCAGATGCTGCAGGAAGCAAACGAGGAGCTTGGCCAACTCAATTTCTCCTACCAGCAGCTGGTAATGGCACTGAAGGAGTCAAAAGAAAAAGCGGAAAGATTTGCAAGCGAGTTGCAGAAAGCCAATAAACAGCTGGAAGAACTGGCGTTTCGCGACGGATTGACAAATCTCTATAACCATAGATATTTTCAAGAAATTCTTGAAAAAGAAATTGCAAGGGCACGGCGCTATAAAAAAAATCTCTGCCTTATTATATTTGATATTGATTTTTTCAAGAAGGTCAATGACAACTACGGTCATCCGGCAGGTGATCAGGTGTTGATCGCCCTGGCAAAACGGCTGCAGGCTGCTGTTCGACCGAGTGATATACTTGCCAGATATGGCGGAGAAGAATTTATGCTGATTCTTCCGGAAACAGAAGAATCAGGGATGAAAGTATTTGCTGAACGACTCAGGCGATGTGTTGCCGGAATCACGACAAAAGTCAACAGCTTTGAAATAAAGGTAACTATAAGTTCCGGTGGTGTTCAATTCAGTCCCGACCTTGAAGGAGTGACCAAGCAGGAACTCATAGATACTGCAGATCGTGCTCTTTTCATATCCAAGAAAAAAGGAAGGGACAGGTTTACAATTCTTCATCTACCTCCAAACCCTGACGAACTAAAATAATACTCGACTAAGAGGCCGTCCGAGATCGGGTGGAACTCCTGCATAAAATGGAATTTAATTATGCTTAATTTAATAACATCCTGCCTGAAATCTGCGGCAACTTTTTCACTCTTATTTTTCCTCATCTGCAGTCAAAGTTTTGCTGCTGAAACAGAGACACTCA
>JAOZLO010000387.1 GCA_029934775.1 Desulfocapsaceae bacterium | reverse complement strand
TGCTTGCTCTGTTTCACTGTTTTATAATCTCCAGAGGAACGAAACAGCACAACCATTACAACCACGACCACAATAAAAGTCCCCCCTGCAGGGATCCACAATCTACTCTTCATTACTTCTCTTTATCGCAATAACTCCAACCTCCACTTTTGCATTTTTAGAAAATTTTGAGTTCTTAACATATGATTCAACACGCATCTCGAAATCAGTTTCAGATATATTTTGTGCCAGAACCGCAGCAGGTCGAAACCGATCAAATTTCTGATCCATTGCCACAAGAGTTGGAGGAATGGGGAAATTCCGGCTAAACAGATATTTCCTCCATTCGTGTTTGATTTTTTTAAACCGGCCCACACTGAAATGCAGTGTATTGGTCTGTCCTGCCGAAGGTTCCCAGGCTATATAATCAACTCTGGCAGAGCTATCCAGATATGTGTACCCGGCAGAGTCATATAGACCGGAGGAGAACATAAAGGGACTGACCTTAAACAGACAAACAGAACCGGAATCAGATTCGCTGCCATCTACCATTGAAGCAACAATGACAGGAGAGACCACAAAAGAATTTGTGAACATATGCTGAACAGACATACTGCCAGCATCTACCGTTGAATGTTCAGCGATAACTTTTTCTCCATCCTGTAAAGTATATATCCCACGCTCCATCACAATATAAGACACGGCAGTTGTGTCCTGGGCATCATTTTCCTGCTCCACACGCCGGATTTGAAAACCAGTTGGTACAACATTATTTACCCTGATAGCGGCCTGAGAAAATGCATGCACTGCCGGAACAGCCACTACAACAGGATCAAGATACTCTCTGGCAAAAGAAACACTCTGCCAATTTGAACCAACAGACAGATCGCCGAATCCCATTATCGGCCCATCCGGCAAATCCAGTGGATCTACAGGATCAAAGCCATGAGCAAACTCCAACCCGTCGTTATATCCATCATTATCCGAGTCAATATCGAGGATATTCACAAAACCATCATTATCACTGTCACCATTCCAGTCTTCACCCCACCAGGCCAATTCAGCGCCATCACCAAGGCCATCTCCATCACTGTCGAAAAGAGTGGGATCTGTGCCGTACATTTGAATTTCATCCCTGTCCGTGAGCCCATCACCATCACTGTCGAGATCTAATGGTATAAAAGAGAGTGCTATAAAACCAACACTTCCGGCCTTACCATGCTTTAAACGTTTTTTTGCTGATTTCACCAGACGTGCCTCAATTCCAGACCAGCTGAGATTCCGAAAAGTCACACTTTGGTGCTTACCTTTCAATTTTCTTTGTGAAGCGGCGACAAAAGATTGAATACCATAAAGAGGAGTGCTGAACATAAAGTCCTGCCACCATCTGTTGATATGATCAAAATAGCCGGCTTCAAAAAAAACAAACTCAGCAATCATCCCTGCAGAAGGTTGCCAGGCTATAAAATCTACCCGTTCAGAAGTTGTAGATTTACGATTGGACTTATCCGTCTGCAGCGAAAAAACAAATTTTCCCTTTTTCACTTTATCAAGAGCAACTGATACCACTCCAGGGTTATTACCACTGACAAGTGAAATCATCACCACCGGTGGAAGCGCAAAATCAGTGTCAAATTTATACTTAATTTTGCCGTCAACAGGCGCAGCCTCTGTAGAACCGGCAATAATCAACGTGCCATCGGCCAGACGATAACTACTCTGTTCCATGACGACATATGAGATATCCTCCTTGCCTGCTGCGGTCGTCCTTACTTTGAAACTCTCTGAGCTGATATCTCCTATTTCCACATATGAGGCCTGCCATGAATATTCCGTTATGGTCGCCACCACCACAGGATCAAGATACCTACGTTCTAACTGTACCGTCTGCCATATACCGTCAGCAGTTATTGTAGCAAACTCCATAATAGGGCTGGTTGGAAAATCTTGCCCATCAGCCGGATCAAAACCATGCAGGATCTCCAGTTCATCTGAAAAACCATCATTATCACTATCCATACCTGGGGTAATTACAGTACCATCATCAGCAGTTATATAATCCTCCAGAGTTATCGAATGTTCATCGCCGTCAATTTCAGTGACCGTCAGAGAGACAGAATATGAGCCCTCAGTATCATATATATGGTTTGGAATGGGCCCCGTACCGGTGCTGCCGTCGCCAAAATCCCAGAACCAGCTGGATATACCGTCTTCCGACAGAGAGTCATCAATAAAGGGAACCGTAAACGGTGCTTCTCCCGAAGTAATTTCCGTACTGAACCGTGCAGTAGGCGTGTTGTTTACATCTGTTATAGTCAAATGATAGCGAACAGTTGTGGAAAACTCCCCATCGGTTGCAGTGAACGTCAGTGGATAATCACCAGCCTGCCCCTCCCGTGGTGTCCAGATGAGAATTGCTGTACCGTCGCAGCGATCAATCAGCCTTGCTCCCACCGGGAGACGCCCCACGCTTATCTCAGTCTTACCATCACATTCAGTACTCTCTGACTGTACCGCCGATTGAACCGCCGTCATGGCAACACTCATCATTTTAAGACTGGCTGCTTCCGGCTCTGCATTATCCACAAGGGAGATTATAAACGAGACCTCTTCTCCCTCTTTCTGCACAGGATTTTCCTGCTCTTCAAAGACTGGTGGCTGCTGTACCAGCGCGGGATCGATTAAAGTGAAGATGTATGAACCGCTACTGTTATAATCAAAGATATTGGTATAAAAGAACCAGTCCTCACCAACTCTTTTCTTAGATAACCAGCCATTTTCCCTCTTCAGCACCTTGCCATCAGACCGTACGACTTCAGAGACAACCTTCTCCCCGCCCTGTAGATCAGTGAACTGCAGATAAAAAAATCCTGCTGTCGGAACTGCCTCAACAGAATACTTTGCAACTCCAGCCACTTCACTTATCAGTACAACGCGAACTTCTCCTGACAAATCAATTACATCGGCAATCCCCGCATCGGATTCATACACCTTGAGCAGATCCATATCGCGGCCCAGAAAATCACGGACAGTATCACGTCCAGGAGCATCAACCAGAACATCCTGTACGAGAAAATGCGTCTCCACGTCTTCGATCAGAGATGTCAACTCTCCACCAAGTTCGTTGCTGTGGGAATATGTCACTTTAAATTCTGTAAACCGGCCGGAGAGGGAACAACTCATCAGCCATCTGCCGATTGTCGATGCTGCAGGCTCGATATCTCCAAATTGCAGGAGAAGAGTATCCTGGGCGACAATGCCATCAACCTCACTGCCTTCGATGAGGAAATCGACCGTCAATTCCTGTTCATTGTCAATTATTTTGGGCTGGGCTGAATCAATCTTAACGTCCGTGGCGACACCATGGCCGTTATTGGAAATACGAACTCCCAGCGAAAATGGAATAGAGGGTTCTTCTTCAATGGTAAAAGGATCATCACCATACACTTCGTCAGGCAAAAAATAATCAAGACTGAGCAGAGGGAGCGGACGAACTGTTATAGAGTCCGGGGTAACATGGGTCACATGTTCTTCACCGCCAAGATCGTAGCTCAGCCTGGCTCCGACAAAATAGAGGGCTCCAACCGGGAAATCTTCCACCGATGCGGGTGCCGGGATAATCAGCCAGTGAATATCTCCGGTTGTAGCCGGGGCAATGGTGCCGCTGACTGCAACATCATCAATTCCCTTCATTGTGTCAATTCGAATAAAGAACAGTGCATCTGGATCATCGGGATTTGAACTTGCCCGT
>JAOZLO010000386.1 GCA_029934775.1 Desulfocapsaceae bacterium | reverse complement strand
AATGATAGAAAATTTGCAACAACGAAGTAGATGAAGAGTTTTTACGACACCATCATGTATAAGATATTTATCATTGGCATATCAGAGCCAGAATTATCTGAGAACCAGGATGATCTGCTGAAAAAATCCACGCTTCTCGTGGCAACCGGGCGCCTCCTTGCCATAACTACCGGTTTTTCTGGGAAAACCCAGCCAATTGCCCCGCTGGATGCTGCAATTGCTGCAATTCGTTCCACCCTGGACTCTGGTAACGTCACTGTCCTGGCCAGTGGTGATCCGCTCTTTTATGGTATCGGCCGAAAACTGCTCACCGAATTTTCTCCAGAACAGATAGAGATCTTCCCGGCAGTAAGCTCCATGCAGCGAGCCTGCGCTCTTTTTAAAATCCCCTGGGATAACTGTGCCATTGTCAGTCTGCATGGGAGGAAACACGAGCATATCTCCGGTCTTCTGCTGCAAAACGACACGACCATCGTTTTTACGGATCACAATCAAACGCCAAAAACTCTTTCCCGCGAGCTGCTTGACTATTTTCAACGTATCAATTACCAGAATTTTTCAGAAAACATCAAAATATCTGTCGCCGAGGAGATCGGGCTTGAAGGTGAAAGACTGTTTACCGGATCCCTCAAAGATGCTGCGAACAGCGAATTTTCTCCTCTTAATGTCCTCTGTCTGCAACTCCCCAATCTCCAACTTCAAAAACTACCCTCTTTTGGCTTTGGCTTAACTGAAAACGAAATTTCCCACAGCCGTGGTCTCATAACAAAAAATGAAGTCCGAGCGGTGACTCTCCATTATCTGCAACTCCCCAGAGAAGGGATCTTCTGGGATATCGGTGGCGGCAGCGGCTCTCTGTCAATTGAAGCCGGGCGATCCAATCCCAATCTCACCATCTATACCGTAGAACACAAAGAGGAAGAGCTGAACAACATAAAAGAAAATATTCGCAGATTTCACTGTTTCAATGTGATTCCTGTTTTCGGCAGAGCACCCGAAGCCCTGTCTGCCTTGCCTGATCCCGATCGGGTATTTATTGGCGGTTCAGGTGGCTCTCTTGATCTGATTATAAGCCTGGTTGCAGATAAGCTCAAGGAAGACGGCTGCCTGGTGATCAACGGAGTTATTGAGAAAACGATCCGTACTGCTCCGCAGTATATGCAAAATAATGGCTTTTCAGTTACGCAAAGCGTAATTACAGTCAACCGAAAATCAGAACAGAATGAAACACAAAACTATAATCCAATAACCGTTATGGCAGGAACTCGATGAACGAAACAAAACTCAGACACACATCATCCGATGGAGTGCAGCATCAGGTCTATTTTGTCGGTGCAGGTCCCGGTGACCCTGAACTTATCACAGTCAAAGGACAGCGATTACTGCGTGAGGCGGATGTGGTTATCTATACCGGCAGTTTAGTACCAAAAGCCCTTATCTCAGAACTGCATGCGGATATATATAACTCCGCTGGAATGAATCTGGATGAAGTGTTTGAAATTATATCCACTTCCTGGCAAAAAGGAAAAAAAATAGTGCGCCTGCATACTGGTGATCCTGCAATTTACGGTGCAATTAATGAACAGATCGCCTTATTTAATAAAAACAATATCCCCTTTACAGTAATCCCGGGGGTAAGCTCCGGTACCGCCTCGGCCGCAGCACTGTCCACAGAACTTACCCTGCCCGAAGTGTCCCAGACGGTAATTTTTACCCGCAGAGCCGGTAGAACCCCTGTACCCGAAAAACAGGACCTCACTTCTCTTGCAACTCACCAGGCAACCATGATGATTTTTCTCAGTATCAATATGATCGAACAGGTTGTCGAAGAACTTATAGAGGGTGGCTACACAGAACACACGCCTGTTGCCATAGTTGAAAAAGTCAGCTGGCCGGAAGAGAGACAACTGCGCGGAACTCTAGGCACAATCGCACGGCAGGTAAAAGAGGCAGATATTACCAAAACTGCCATTATTGCAGTGGGTGAAGTTCTGGCCGAAGGTCCACCCCCGGCTCTTTCCAAATTATATGATAAAAAGTTCAGCCACGGTTATAGAAAGAGCAGCTCCTGATGAAACTCGCACTTGTTGCCATCACAGACGGAGGCAGAAGGCTTGCTGAAGAACTGGTTCACACCATGGATGGAGCAACTCTTCTATCTGGAGAGAGAAAAGTCAGCGCCACCGTGGCTGATAACTGGCAGCGCTTTGATGGTTTCATTTTTATTATGGCCGCTGGAATCGTTGTCCGTACTATTGCCCCTCTGTTACGGCACAAACATCATGACCCCTGCGTAGTTGTGATGGATGAAAAAGGCAAACATGTAATAAGTCTTCTTTCCGGTCATATTGGTGGTGGCAATCAACTCGCACACCGCCTTGCATCACTCACCGGTGGTCAGGCAGTTATTACAACCGCATCAGATATTCTTGGACTCACTCCCCTTGATCTCTGGGCCAGAAAACAGAACCTGCATATCGAAGATCAGGAAAAGTTGACCATCGCCAGCAGTAAACTTGTAAGTTATGGAACTCTCAGTCTCTACGCTGATGTAGAAGTGGCCAATCTACCCAGTGGGATAACCCAGACAGAGAAATGGGAGGAAGCTGATATTATCGTCTCTCATAAAGATATTTACCCTGAAAATTCAACTCTTTTCAGACCCCGCAATCTTGTCATAGGTACTGGTTGTAACCGTGGCACTGTGGAAATAGAATTTGAGGAAAGTATAAAAGAACTCCTGCACGATTGCAGACTCAGTCGGTCTTCCATACGAAACCTTGCATCAATCGACAAAAAAAATGACGAAGCCGGCCTCCTTAAATTCGGCCATGACAATCATTGGAAAATAGAATTTTTTGATAAAAGTTCTATCAACGAACTTAAAAATCTTGAGATATCCTTTGCGGCACTCAAAGCGGTCGGAGCTATCGGCGTTGCCGAACCCACCGCTCTACTCAGTAGTCGAAGTCATATCTTACTCAGCAGGAAAAGAAAATGGAAAAACATAACGATGGCAATAGCACAGGCACCCTTTACGTTGTCGGCACAGGGCCAGGATCAACTCAACATCTGACTGGCGCTGCAACTTCTGCCCTTAAAAATGCCTCTGTTATAGTAGGTTACAGCACTTACCTCGAGCTGATTCCAGAGTATCTCGAAAATAAAGAAATCATTTCATCTTCCATGATGAAGGAAGTTGACCGCTGCAGAAAATCCCTTGAAATTGCAAGCGAGGGGAAAAAGGTGGCCCTTGTCTGTGGAGGGGATCCGGGCATTTATGCCATGGCAGGACTGGTCTATGAGCTGGCACAAGAATCAGATTATCCGTGCAGAATTGAAATCATCGCCGGCCTCGCAGCAATAAACAGCTGTGCAGCCCGTCTTGGCGCACCACTTATGCATGATTTTGCCGCTGTCAGTCTGTCAGACCTGCTCACCCCATGGGAAGTCATTGAGAAACGATTAAAAGCAGTAGCAGAAGCGGATTTCGTCACGGCAATCTACAACCCTAAATCAAAAAAACGAACAGAACAGATAGTTCGTGCACAAGAAATTTTTCTCGGCTGTCGTGCCCCGCAAACTCCTGTAGGCATTGTCACAGCGGCAACCAGAGAGAATGAAAAAATTGTCATTACAACTCTTCAGAACATGCTGGATAATGAAATTACCATGCAATCAACCCTCATCATCGGCAACAGTCAGACCTTCACCTGGAACGATCTGATGATCACTCCCAGGGGAT
>JAOZLO010000385.1 GCA_029934775.1 Desulfocapsaceae bacterium | reverse complement strand
ACTCCCCTGATCAAAAGATCGCCCAAATTACTTGATTACTACTCTTGAGTCAAGTGATATTGTTTTTTAATTTTTTCTATTAATTTTGTTTCTGTTTTGTCCAGGAATTCATTTCAAGTCATCAGAGGTTTATTGATGGTATTGTAACGAGGGCCTGAAATTGTTTCTTGGATATCTGTTATATTTATGCTTTATTATTTTTCGGTTACGTGAAATCAGATGGTTAAATGGTATAAAAAGACAAAAATCGAGTAAACCACTTTATGAAGATACTGACAATTTTCGGTACTCGGCCTGAAGCCATTAAAATGGGCGTTTTAGTTAAAAAATTAATGGATATTCCTGGAATCGAGTCTCGTCTCTGTGTGACAGCACAACACCGTCAAATGCTTGACCAGGTATTGAATTTGTTTCAGATCAGAGCCGATTATGATTTGGATATCATGAAATCTGAACAGGATTTAACCGATATCAGTTGTAATGTGCTCAAAGGATTGCGTAGTGTTTTTAATGATTTTAAACCCGATCGTGTCCTTGTTCATGGAGATACCACAACGACCCTCTTTGCTTCCCTGGCTGCATACTATAGTCAAGTTAAGGTTGGACATGTTGAAGCCGGACTGAGGACAGGAAATATATATTCTCCATGGCCAGAGGAAATTAATCGTAGACTTACCAGTACAATAGCAGAAAAACATTATGCTCCAACAAATTTGGCAAAAGAAAATCTGCTGCATGAAGGGGTGGAAGAATCCAATATTCTTGTTACAGGGAACACAGTTATCGATTCTCTCTTCTGGGTAGGCAGTGAAATAGAGGGAAGTAAGCAATATCATATGTTTTTTGGTGAAAAATTTTCATTCCTGAACAGGGAGAGAAAAACTGTACTGGTTACTGGACACAGACGTGAGAGTTTTGGTAAAGGGTTTGAGAATGTTTGTGAGGCTCTTTTACAGCTTGCCAAGAGAGATGATATCCAGTTAGTCTACCCGGTACATCTCAATCCAAATATTCAGGAGCCTGTAAGTCGATTATTGGGAAACAAAAAAAATATCTATCTTATTGAACCGCTTGACTATCTCCCTTTTGTCTTTCTGATGAAAAAATCGTATATAATTATTACTGATTCAGGTGGTATTCAGGAAGAGGCACCATCTTTAGGTATTCCAGTGCTGGTAATGCGTGACACTACGGAACGGCCGGAAGCAGTTGATGCTGGAACAATTAAACTGGTCGGTTGTAACAAACAACAAATAGTGGACGAAACCGAGAAATTGCTGGATGAGCCTGCTCATCATAAAAAAATGAGTCTGGCTCATAATCCTTATGGTGATGGCAGAGCCTGTGATAGAATAATTGCAGATCTTCAAAAATGGTAATAGTAAAACGAATTTTGTTAAGGAAAAAACTATGGATTATTCGGAAAGTTTACTTGTTCATTTCAGACGCGTTGAGGCATTACGGGCTGAAGCACTTGAATATACGTCTATAGATTTGTCCTCACGGCAATTGTGCGATTTGGAATTACTGCTTAACAGAGGATTGTTTCCATTGGGAGGCTATCTTTCCCGGGATGATTACAACTCAGTTGTGAGTAGGATGTGTCTTGCGGATGGTACCGTTTGGCCAATCCCAATATCACTGGATGTGGATGAGCAGACAGCAGAAACTTTTGAAACCGGACAGCGAGTAGCTCTTAACGATCAGGAAGGATTTTTGCTTGCCGTATTGACCGTTGAAGACATCTGGCGGCCTGATAAAAAGAAGGAGGCCGCCTTAGTTTACGGCACCGATGACCCCGTGGTCCATCCTGGGGTTATGCAACTTTACGAACGTGTGGGGAGTTATTATATCGGAGGCAGACTTGAAGGGGTAACTCTGCCTATTCATTATGATTTTCAGCATCTTAGATTGAGTCCGTCTGAAACATTACGTATTTTTACAATGAACGGCTGGAGAAAGGTTCTGGGATTTCATACAGATGAGTATCTCCATTGTGCCCATAGGGAAATGGTCATCACTGCTGCCAGAGAAGCTGGAGCTGCAATATTCCTGCAGCCTGTAGCCGACCTGAGTCACCCCGGGAACCTTGACTACTATACACAAATCCGCTGTTATCAGGCTTTTACAGACAAGTTTCCGGCGAATATGATCCAGCTGGGGCTTACTCCTTTTGCAAGTAGAAAAGCTGGTCCGAAAGAAGCTTTGTGGCAGGCGATTATTCGTAAAAATTTTGGATGCAGCCACTTTATGGTGGCAGAAGACCAGGCTGACCCATGGGCAGGGACAGATGGTGAAGAACTGTTTTACCCTCGGGGTGCCGCTCAGCAGATGGTTGCAGATTATAGTAAGGAGACAGGGATATCCATGGTTCCGCAGCGTGAAATGGGATATCATCAGGAGCTGAAAAAATATGTAGTACTTGACAAGATTGCGGAAGAACAGGTTGCAACTATTTCTTCCCGTGAATTGCGGCGTAAACTTATATATGGCGAAGATATTCCTACATGGTTTTCCTATCCAGAGGTGGTGGATCAGCTGCATTGTTCTTTTCCACCACGTTCAAAACAGGGGTTCACCATTTTTATGACAGGGTTTTCAGGCTCCGGGAAGTCGACGATTGCTAAAGTTTTACTCGTAAAATTCATGGAAATGTGTGACAGACCGGTGACTCTGCTTGATGGAGATATTGTAAGGACAAATCTTTCGTCTGAGCTTACTTTTTCCAAAGAACACCGCAATCTTAATATTACCCGTATAGGTTTTGTGGCTGGTGAAATAACGAAGAATGGAGGTATCGCACTTTGTGCACCTATTGCACCCTATGCTGAGTCACGTTGGGCGAACAGAGAGTTGATCTCCCGTTATGGGGGCTACATTGAAGTGTATGTTTCAACGCCATTGGAGGTGTGTGAGCAGAGGGATCGAAAGGGACTGTATGCTAAGGCGAGGGCGGGTAAGGTCAAGGGGGTAACCGGAGTCACTGATCCGTATATTCCCCCCTCCAGTCCAGAGTTGACCATAGACACCTCCAAGGTTACACCTATGGAAGCGGTGCAGGAAATTTTACTTTATCTTGAAGATCAGGGCTATGTAATTTGACGATAAAGTAGCGAGGAGTTAAATTGCAGATAAGAGGACATTATGAATGTAACTGTATTTGGAGTGGGATATGTTGGGCTGGTGCAGGCTGCGGTGCTTGCCGATGTAGGACATCATGTCTGCTGCGTAGATGTAGATGAGAAGAAGGTTGAAAATTTAAAAAATGGGTTAGTTCCAATTTTTGAGCCTGGTTTATCTGAACTGGTACTGAGAAACTATGAAAAAAAACGCCTCGATTTTACTACCAATGCACAAAAAGGTGTAGATCATGCTGAACTCCAGTTTATAGCTGTCGGTACTCCACCAGATCAGGATGGAAGTGCGGATTTACAGTATGTCCTGGCAGTAGCTGGAACAATCGCTGAGCTTATGAATGACCGTAAGATTATCATTGATAAATCGACAGTACCTGTTGGAACCGCGGATAAGATAAAGGCGCATATGGGGGCAATCTTAAATGAGAGAGATCTTGATTTGTCCTTCTATGTGGCCTCTAACCCGGAATTTTTGAAAGAGGGTTCCGCCCTCGATGACTGCATGCGTCCGGAGAGGATTATTGTTGGTACAGACAGTGACGAAGTTGAAATAAAGGTAAGAGAGCTGTATGAACCGTTCAGCCGTAACCGTGATAAAATCATGGTTATGGACG
>JAOZLO010000384.1 GCA_029934775.1 Desulfocapsaceae bacterium | reverse complement strand
TTGCATCAAAAGCAATATGATTGGGATGGTTATTATCATTCACACAGAGACGACGCCCCATGATACGATTTTTAGCTATTGCACGGTCAAGTACAATTTCAATTACATAATCAAGAGCAAGTCCTTCTTTTTCAAGAGTCTCGGCCAGGGTAACTGCCTGATCTTTTGAGCGTGGAAATCCATCCAAAATCCAGCCAGCCTTGCAATCGTCCTGCTGCAGACGAGATATCATCATAGGGATAGTGATATCATCCGGCACCAGATCACCTTTATCAATGTACTTTTTCGCTTTTTTTCCAAGCTCAGTTCCACCACCAATATGCTCTCTGAAAATTGCACCAGACTCAATATGAGGGATGTCATATTTTTTGTGAATAATTGCGCCTTGAGTACCTTTACCGCTTCCATTTGGTCCAAAAACAAGGATGTTTTTCCCCATAATTTTTTCTCCTTTAAAAAACCAGTTTAAAAACAACTCTATCCTAAAAATAACGAGGAGTTGGGTGAAATGCATTCTCGAACAGGCTTCTGGATCTGTGCTCTTTACTACCGGCACATTTAAACCCTGCCATTTTTCCCGGGTAATATGACCTTTTACCTCCCAACTCCGGCAAACGGGAAGCGTGATTATAGCCTAAAAGAAAGTACGGGGCTATAAAAATATCTCTGCTTAGATTTTGACTTTCCTCAGTAAAGCGGTTACTTTCTGAAACATTGTAAATCAACCAGACAATTTCTATAACGTGCAGTTATGCTGTCTCCGACGCATCCAGAGACACTGGCACAAAAAATTGTACAGATCAACCCTCAATAACAGCAAACAATTGTCATGAAAGAAATACGTATTGGCCTTATTGGTTTCGGTACCGTAGGAAAAGGACTGGCGCAGGCGTTACTCACCCAGAAAGAACGACTTATAGAAAAAACGGATATCATCTTCACGCTTGCAACTGTAGCCGATATCAGTACTGACACCCTGCCCGATGAATTCAGTGATGTGACTCTCACAAAAGATGCAGACGTCATCTTCACCGACCCGACTATAAATATTGTAGTAGAGCTTATCGGAGGTATGGAGCCAGCCAAATCTTTTATCTTAAAAGCAATTGCCCATGGCAAGCATGTAGTTACCGCTAATAAAGCTCTTCTTTCAGTACATGGTCGCGAAATATTCAAAGCAGCTGCCGAAAAAAATGTCGAAGTCGGGTTTGAAGCAAGTGTTGGCGGGGGAATTCCGGTAATTAAGGGTCTAAAAGAAGGCTTGGTGGCTAATAAAATAAATAACATAAAAGGTATCATGAATGGTACTGCCAACTATATTCTGACCCAGATGACAGACCATGGCACTCCATTTCATGAAGTACTCAAAGAGGCTCAGGAACTTGGATTTGCCGAGACGGACCCAACATATGACGTGGAAGGAATCGATACTGCCCATAAACTGGCAATTCTGATGACCATAGCTTTCGGTTTACACGTACATTTAGACGATATCAGCATTGAAGGCATCAGCAGTATTGAACCGACAGACATAGATTTTGCCAAAAACCTTGGCTACCGCATCAAACTGCTGGCCATCAGCCGTAACCATGGTGATCATGTAGAAGCCCGTGTTCACCCGACCATGGTACCGGCAAATCATATGCTTGCGACAATCAACGGAGCTTTTAACGGCATACAGTTCAACGGTGACACCGTTGGTGATGTTTTACTGTACGGCCAGGGAGCAGGAATGATGCCGACAGGCAGTGCCGTGGCCGCCGACGTGGTGGATATTGGCCGAAATATCGCCTGCAATTCAGTCAATCGTGTACCCGCACTTTCATATCTTCCGGATCATATTAAAGAACCGACAATTACCCCTATGGACCAACTGATCTGTCCATATTATTTCAGAGTAACGGCCCTCGACCAGCCGGGAGTATTATCACTTATTACCACTATTTTTGGAAGATATACCATCTCCATCAAATCAATGAGACAACAGGAACACGATTCAAACGAGCCGGTATTCATCGTTTTCATGACTCACCAGGCAACAGAAGGTGATGTCAAAAAAGCACTCGAGGAGATTGACGCGCTTGATGTATGCACCAGCCCAACTGTAAAAATCAGACTCCTGATCCCTGAATAAGGCTGATATGAAATATCTCATCCTCGTTGGTGACGGTATGGGGGATTACCCCATCGACGGCCTTGACGGCAAAACCCCACTTGAAGCCGCTGATATTCCTAACATTGACAAGCTCTGTCATAAGGGGGAGTTTTTTCTCACCCACACCATACCCGATGGTTTTCCGCCCGGCAGCGATGTGGCTAATATGTCACTTATGGGGTATGACCCTGCTTTATACTATTCAGGCAGGGGCCCCCTTGAAGCAGCGGCAATGGGAATTGACCTCGCTCCCGATGAAATCGTATTCCGCTGTAACCTGGTCACCCTTGACGAAGGCGATAACGGTCTAATAACCATGCGGGACTTTTCTGCCGGCCACATCAGCAGTGAAGAAGCACATCAGATTATCAACACTCTTGAAGAAAAATGTTCTACTGAACAGTTCCATTTTAAGCCTGGGGTATGCTATCGCCATCTGGTAATTTTCAAAGGCCCACATCCAGGTATTACCACCGTTCCTCCACACGATTACATTGAAAAGGATGTCACAACACATTGGCGAAACTACCTGGACGCCCCCGGCTGGCGACAGTTTCTTGAAAAATCAGCATCAATTCTGGCAGAACACCCCGTAAATCTGCAACGAATCAAAGAAGGAAAAAATCCTGCCTCCCACTTCTGGCTCTGGGGAGAAGGAAAAATGATTAACGCACCACACCTGACAGATAGATTTCAGATCAGCGGCAGCATGATCAGCGCTGTCGATTTATTGAAAGGACTCGGTGTTGTTGGCGGGCTCACTATAATCAACGTACCCGGGGTTACCGGCTATATAGACACAAATTACGAAGGCAAAGCCGAAGCCGCTACCAGTGCCCTGGCAGACCAGGACTTTGTCTTTGTCCATCTTGAAGGACCAGATGAAGCCGGACACAAAGGTTCCCTGGAAGATAAAATCCAGGCAATCGAGGACTTCGACTCACGTATTGTGAAACCGATTATACAGCAACTCCGTGATCGGCAAGAAGAGTTCAGAGTTGTTGTCACCATGGATCATTTTACTCCACTTTCACTCCGTACACATGTTTCAAACCCGGTTCCTACCCTGCTCTATGATTCCAGGGAGAAAACTATGGGTTCCCAACAATCTTTTTGTGAAAGGAGTTGCATGGAATTTGATGCCGATAAAAATAACACACTTACTCAGGGCCATAACCTGATCGATAAATTACTTGAGCGATTATAAGCCACATTTTTCTTCATGAACATGCTTAAACACATTTTTAAAACAACGATAAGAGTACTTTACGGAGATACTGATGCGGGGGGAGTTGTGTACAACGCCAATTATCTCCGTTATTTTGAAATTGGCAGAACTGAGTTAATGAGGGAACAGGTATGCTCCTACAATGAAATAGAAAAACTTGGTTTTCTTCTCCCGGTAACCGAATGCTGGGCCCGTTATAAGGCTCCCGCATTCTATGATGATATCCTCATCGTAGAGACAACTGTAGCAGAAGTAAATAAACTCAAATGCAAATTTTCCTATCGGGTTGTCAGGCAGGAAAATGACACAGAACGCCTTAAACTACTGGTAAAGGGATACACTGTGCATGCCGCTATCACAAAAGAGGG
>JAOZLO010000383.1 GCA_029934775.1 Desulfocapsaceae bacterium | reverse complement strand
GCGAGAATCTCGCATGATAAAAATTGAATACGAAAATGTTTGAAAATCAAGAAATTTGCAGTAAAAAGCGGAAGAAATCAACTCATAAATCCGTACGATACGTGTTGCAATTTTCTAACCGGACATTACTGCTATTTTTCAACCATACCCAGAAAAAATGACTCCATTGTTTTTATCACTTATCTTAATCTTGTCTCTCTGCCTCTCCCCTTGCCAAACTATGGCTACTCAGTTTATGTTTCCACGCAATGAGAAATCAGAGGAGATTGTCAGGAAAACAACGCCAAAAGTTATAGCCCATTTTATTAAGAAAAAATTAACCTACGGTTCTCCGATTTTTATTAGGATCTTCAAAGAATCGTTTCAACTTGAACTCTGGGTTAAAAATGGGGACAAATTTATATTACTGAGAACGTATTATATCTGTGATCTATCCGGAACACTCGGCCCCAAAATTCAACAGGGTGACCGACAGGCCCCCGAAGGATTTTACAGCGTTGCACCTGACCAGCTTAACCCATGGTCCAAGCACCATCTCTCTTTCAACCTCGGATTTCCTAATGAGTATGATCTCGCCCATAAGCGTACAGGCAGCGGTCTCATGGTACACGGAAAATGCAGTTCCACAGGTTGCTTTGCAATGAGTAATTCAAGGATTGAAGAAATCTATACAATTGCAGACAGTGCACTTTTACACGGTCAACCTTCATTTTCTGTCCATATTTTTCCCTTCAGAATGACGGAACAAAATTTAACAAAACATAAAAGTAAATGGACACCATTCTGGAAAAATCTCAAGGAGGGATATGACTTTTTTGAACAAACTTCTATACCTCCTCACATAAGGGTTGAAAATTGCAGGTACACCTTTTCTTTTGAAAATTACCAAACCATGGCAGCGGAAATCCCCAATGAACAGATTTGTGTAGATTAATGATACCTCGTTCATACTACTTCTCAGACAAGATTTGTCTATCCAGCAAAGTGATCACCTTCCCGTTTACCCGTATCAATCCCTCTTCACTCATTTTGGCAAAAATCCGTGAAAGAGTTTCCGGGATCGTCCCCAGAAGACTTGCCAGTTGGCCTTTAGAGATTTCAAGTACCACCTCGTCTTCCCTTCCCTGCTCATCACTGAGATAAACTAAATAGCTTGCCAATCTCGCCGGAACTTCCTTTAGAGATAAATTTTCGATCTGAGTTGCAAATCTACGCAGCCGCATAGAAAGAACAGCCAGCATATTCAGGGCAATTGCCGGATTTGTTTCCACCAACTGGGTAAACTTACTGCGAGGGAAAAAAAGTGTGCTGGTTTTAACAAGTGCTTCAGCAGTGGCTGGGAAAGGCCAACCATGGAAAACCGGAACTTCTCCGAAAGGCTCACCCTGACCAAAGATATGAAGGATATGTTCCTTGCCGGACGAAGAAAGCTTAAATATTTTCACCTTCCCCTCTCCGACCATATAAAAACCGTTGCCCTCATCCCCTTCAAAAAAAATAGTCTCTCCTCTTGAATATGTTTTTTCAATGGCGATGTCAGTAAGTTCATCGAGGTGTGTACCAATCAGTCCTTCAAAAAGTAGACTTACGCCTATTATTTTTTTTTTGTCCATGGATTTAATCTCTAAATTTTGTAAGGTGGCTTGTAACCATAAGGCAGCTTCTCTTCATTAAGTATTGCAAGCAGAAAGTGTATACTAAAAGAAAAATAATTCATATAGATATGGATGCTTTTTTTGCATCTGTTGAGCAAAAAGACAATCCGCAGTATAGAGGAAAACCTCTTATGGTTGGCGGTAACCCTCGGAGCAGGGGCGTTGTAGCAGCCTGTTCCTACGAGGCACGACAGTTTGGGGTACACTCGGCAATGCCCTGTGCAAAAGCTGCTCAATTGTGTCCGAAGGGAATTTTCGTAAAACCCCGACTGCAGAGATACAAAGAAATTTCTTTACAGCTCATGTCTATTTTCCACCAGTATACCGACCTGGTCGAACCGCTCTCCCTTGATGAAGCATTTCTCGATGTTACAACCAACTCCGAGAACAACCCATCAGCAACCAACCTGGCCAGATCCATTTGCGATCAGATACATGGGGAATTAAACCTGACGGCCTCTGCCGGAGCATCATTTAACAAATTCCTGGCCAAAGTGGCCTCAGATTTAAACAAACCAAATGGAGTGAGTACAATTCCCCCAGGACAGGCGATTCAATTCCTTTCCTCCCTGCCTATTGGCAAATTTTTTGGAGTAGGCAAGGTTACAGAAACCAAAATGACAAAACTTGGTATTAAAACAGGCTACGACCTTCGCCAGTGCGAAGAGGAAAAACTTGTTTTCCATTTTGGCAAAACCGGTTCTTTTTTCTATCATATTGTTCGGGGAATAGACAATAGAGAAGTTCAGCCCAATAGAACAAGAAAATCAATTGGCAATGAAACCACACTGAACTATGATATCGACGATCTTGAAGAAATCAGAAAAATTCTCTCTGATCTCTCCAATCATATTGGACATACATTGCACAAATCACAGACCGGCGGGTATACAATAACATTGAAAGTACGCTATTCCGATTTTACAACCATCACCCGGTCAACTACTTTGAAGAACCCAATTTATTCCAGCCGGGACATTTTTTTTCATATTCCCAGACTCCTCGAAAGTACTGAAGCTGGGCGCCATAAAGTACGGTTACTCGGTATATCAATTTCAAAACTTACGACTGATAAAAAATCTCCACTGCAGCTCTACCTTCCTTTTATGGTGAAGAAATGAAAGACCTCTTTTTTTCAATAGTCAATATATTCAAATATGCAGGAAAAGTATTTAATTTCGTACGTAACTCCGCATTGAACCTCATCCTACTCAGTCTAATTTTCCTTCTGATCTTCAGTTTTGTTCCCAAAGAAGACCTTGTCATTCATGAAAACACAATCTTAAAACTCAAAATAGCAGGCAATATTGTTGAAGAGAAAAAGACTATTTCTGCTTTTGAAAATCTCCTCGATATGTCTACGGGAACAGATAACGAACCCGAAACCCTGCTACAGGATATACTTGATACAATCAACAGCGCAGCAGCGGATAAAAATATATCTGTGTTACTCCTTGACCTCAAACACCTGAAATACGCGGGGCTTAATCAATTGGTAGTAATCGGCAAAGCAATCGGGCAGTTTCGATCAGCGAACAAGAAAGTTATTGCTGCCGAAGATTACTTTACCCAGACCCAATATTATCTGGCGTCGTATGCGGATAATATCATTATTAATCCAATGGGGATAGTGGATCTTCACGGTTTTGGTGTCTACCGACTCTATTTCCAAAAAGCCCTGGAAAAACTACAGATCAACTACAACATTTTCAAAGTTGGTACCTACAAATCAGCTCTGGAACCATTTATACGAAATGACATGTCACCTGAAGATCGATTGCAAAACGAAGTATGGCTTTCCGCCCTCTGGAAAGTATTTACTGATGATATCAATAAGCAACGCAATCTGGATAAGGATGTTATAAAAAAATATACATCAGACATTGCCGCCCAGCTGCAGTCTACAGATGGGAACAGTGCAGAACTGGCACTTAAACTAGGCCTTGTCGATCAGGTTTTAAATCGGCAGCAGCTTAGCACCTACCTTAATTCAGTTTCAGGCAATACAAACGACGTAGCCTCACATATCATTCAATCCTCCGAATATTTCAGTAAAGTTGTCCATACCTATGAGGGTAATGGAACTGATTCTCAAAAAGTTGA
>JAOZLO010000044.1 GCA_029934775.1 Desulfocapsaceae bacterium | reverse complement strand
AGTAGCACAGTATAAATCAAAAAAACCAATTACTCCTACCACTATACGACAGTTTTACCTCTATATGAAGATAAATTTTTTGATGGTGTCGTAAAAATATAACAAATTTTTCTATTATGCCAATACAATTCCGAATTGCACCTGACTGTCATATCTGATACAACAGTCCGCTGGAGGAAAACATTTTGAAAAATACTGATACCCATCTACCTGTACTCGGCGAAGACGCATACCTGGTAGACACTCATTGTCATCTCGACATGACTTCCTACGACAAAGATCTCACTGATGTGCTCGAAAGAGCTGAAAAAAGCAGGATTAAAAGAATAATTTCGATAGGAATTGATCTCCCCAGCTCTGAAAGGGCTGTTTTGCTGGCGAGAAGATACAAGCAGATATCTGCAACAATCGGCATTCATCCTCATGACGTTAAGAATACAACAGATAACGACTACGAACTGCTTGGGCAACTGTTTGCAAAAGACTCAGAATATATTGTCGGTTATGGCGAGATTGGTCTCGATTATGTCAAGAACTACTGCCCCATCGACAAACAGCAGCACCATTTTGCAAAGCAGTTAGACCTTGCCGACGAACTCCAGCTTCCTGTCATAATTCATAACAGAAATGCAGACAGCGACACTCTTGATATACTAAAAAATACCAGACCGCTGGTTCAAGGCGGCATCATGCACTGTTTTTCAGGAGATTACAATTTTGCCAGACGGGTGCTGGATATGGGTTTACTCATTTCCATCCCCGGAGTAGTCACTTTTAAAAATGCTGCCACACTGCAGGAAGTGGTCAAAAAAGTACCTCTTACCTCTCTCGTCTTAGAAACAGACGGCCCGTTTCTTGCGCCTCATCCACACAGGGGCAAAAGAAATGAACCAAGTTTCATCCTGCATACTGCCGGCAAGATTGCTGAAATCAGAAATATACGTATTGAGGAGGTTGCAGAGCAAACTTCCTTAAACAGTGAAAAACTCTTTAAGTTTGATAAGGGAAAACACAAATGATCTCCAAAAACATACTTACAATTCAGGAAAAAATTACAGAAGCGGCAGTCACATCCAACAGATCGCCCGAGAACATTAAGCTTGTGGCAGTCTCTAAGAGATTCCCTGTCACGGCAATACAAGAAGCCTATGCGGGCGGGCAGACACTTTTCGGCGAAAACTATATCCAGGAAGTACAGCAGAAAAGACCGGAACTGCCGGAGCAGGTACACTTCCATTTTATAGGCCATTTACAAACTAATAAGGCAAAAATTGCAGCAGAATCATGTACTGTGATTGAAACAGTCGACAGACTCAAACTGGCATTGGCACTCAATAGGCGACTGGAAGAGCTTCAAAAAGAGATGGATATCCTTATACAGGTAAATATAGGAGAGGATTCCGCTAAATCAGGCATCTCCCCGGAAAAAGCTAAAAATCTACTCTATGACCTGAAATCGATCCCCCGGCTTCGTGTTCTCGGCCTGATGACCATGCCCCCCCTGGAACCTGATCCGGAACTTTCACGACCTCATTTCAGACGGTTACGGCTTCTGGCACAGGAACTCTCTGACAAAAGCCTCTTTCTTGATAATAACAGGGTAGAACTCTCGATGGGCATGTCCAGCGACTACCATATTGCAATTGAAGAAGGTGCAACAATTGTTCGGGTGGGAACTGCAATTTTTGGTGATAGACCTGCAAGGAAATAAAAAAAGAGAGGGGAAATCTATTTGATACGATTTCCCCTCTCCACGTAACACTCCACCATAACCTGCTCTTGTCACTACCTTACTTTTTAGACGCCCTTTTGGCAGCCTTCAGCGGATTAATTCTTATCTTCGTAATATTTATCTCCGGCTTTGCATGGGTTGCAAAGTTACAGAAACCAAGTTTCCACTTTGCAGCAGGACTCAAAAAACTTGTGCAGAACTGGGCCCCTTCCTGCTCAACAATACGTCCGCATCCTTCACACTTATCCAGTACAGGTTGAAAACCACCTTCATTATAATTTTTTAAAACTACTTGTTTTTTCATGTACCATTCCTCCAACAGTATGGCTCTTTCTGATCTCGAGAAATACGTTTTCAGGAGAACAATTCAAATAAAACGTCAACAATATTTTATCAAGAACCTCCCTATATACCAGTATAAATAGAACCTCACAAGGATTATTTTATCCTGTAACTGCAGATATATATATTAATTCACATCTCCGGTGAACACATTTCAAGACTACCCCCAAGTCATTATAAAAAATCATCATAATTCCCTCACTCACCGCCTTGTATTCTCCAATCTTTTAATATACAATAGATTTCAATACCTTGTAAATTGTTGTAGATTAAATTCGGAGTTTGTTCTCCGATCCATGTTTTTCAGTTGTCAGTAACTGATAACTGCACATTGATAACTGGTAACTTTCGGTTGCGGGCATCGCCCGCCTTAGATATAAGATGTTAAGTAATTTGAACGGAGGCGAACATGCCCGTATATATATGGAAAGGAAAGAATTCCTACGGAGATAAACGCAAGGGAGAAGTTGAAGCCACGGATCCAGCAGGCGCCTTAGCACAAGTAAAACGTCTCAGAATTTCTGATCCTGTCATCAAGGAAAAGCCAAAAGACCTTTTCGAAAATGTCGCTTTTTTTCAGCCAAAAGTTTCCGGAAAAGACATTGTCATTTTTACCAGACAACTCTCTACAATGATTGATGCTGGCTTACCTCTGGTTCAGGGACTTGAAATTCTGGAAAAACAGCAGAGCAACCCTACCTTTAAAAAAGCACTGGGTGAAATCCGGTCTGATGTTGAATCCGGATCCACTCTTTCCGACTCGATGCGCAAACACCCTAAGATTTTCGATGAACTCTTTAATAATATGATAGAGGCCGGAGAAACAGGGGGTATTCTTGACACTATCCTCACACGACTCTCCGTCTTTATGGAGAAATCGATGGTTCTGAAAAAGAAAATAAAAGGTGCTCTGACCTATCCTACTGTCTGTCTTGCTATTTCCATCCTTATTCTTATCGTAATTCTGGTTTTCGTTGTCCCGGTTTTTCAATCCATGTTCGAAGGGTTTGGCCACAGTCTTCCTCTGCCAACACTTATAGTGGTAGCCATGAGTGAATTTTTTAAGGCGAATTTTATATATATTTTTATTGCATTTTTCATTATCAGCATGATCGTAAAAAAAATATATAATACTGAAAAAGGTCGGATTCTTATGGACAAGGCAGCACTCCGAGCACCGGTATTCGGTCCCCTTTTACGAAAGGTGGCAGTTTCTAAATTCACCAGAACTCTGAGTACAATGCTCAGCGCTGGTGTGCCGATTCTTGAAGCACTGCAAGTGGTTGCAAGGACCGCAGGAAATAAAGTTATTGAACAGGCTGTTTTCAGAGTAGGTGATTCCATAGCTGAAGGACGACCTATAGCGGAGCCGCTGGAGGAGAGTGGAGTGTTCCCCAATATGGTTGTACAGATGATCAATGTCGGTGAATCCGTCGGCGCACTTGATAGTATGCTTGAGAAGATCGCTGATTTTTACGATGAAGAGGTTGACCAGGCGGTGGAAAATTTAACCGCAATGATAGAACCATTTATGATGGTATTTCTAGGCGGATTAATTGGTGGAATAGTCGTTGCCATGTATCTGCCTATATTCAAACTATCGAGCGTAATGATGTAGGATACCTTGAAAAATTGCCTTTTCTCCCAACATCTGCGTTATGTTCAAAATTTTATCTTCCGGTAAGCGAGGCACGAGACTCCGAGATATCCACTACATGCCTGCGGTAAAATTTTTCTCATGCCTTGATTTTGAACCGGAAAGCGAGGAACGAGACTCCGAGAATACTAATCTTGCAAGGTATCCTATAATTTATATTATTATTTGACATTATTTTTTTAAAAGATATCATGTAGTAAGTAGTTCACGTGAAATCTGCAGTTACCGAGGAGGAATATATGACACTGACTAAAGCGGACCTTGTACACGAAGTTTATAAGCAGCATGAAGAATTAACAAAAGCTCAGGCGACTGATTCTGTGGAAGCTTTTCTTCGTATTTCCAAAAATTCTCTTATAACAGGCTCGGACCTCCTGTTGAGTGGGTTTGGAAAATTTAACGTTAAAGACAAAAATTCAAGACGGGGACGAAACCCTCAAACAGGTGCCGAACTGACACTTGACGCCAGAAGAGTGGTCACCTTCAAACCATCCGGTATATTAAGGGATAAAATTAACGCATCCTGATCACATCATGCAGGCAGCTTACATTCTCAGACAACCTCCAGGCACAGAGAAGAGGGGAGAAAAGTTGTCTGCTCACAACTGACAGCTCTTACCATGGACTTCTCTTTTCAGTATGTTGCTTTCAACGACCTCAGATTTACCGGGAAATGGGATGTACACCCCTGGGACAGTGACTGTTACCCTGAAGAACTTAAAAATTCTATCATTCATACCGGGATTATCCATCCTCCTTACCTCCTGCAGCGTCCAGATAAAACTTTTGAGATCGTCTCAGGTCGCAAGCGGCTACACATTGCAGACAAATACCTCGATTCAGACAAGGTAGGTTGTTTTATCCTGGCCGAGAGATTCCCCGAGAAGTCCGTCCTTAATGTTCTCTTAACAGATCAATCAACCAGCCCGTTTTCCCTCGCTGAAAAGGCTCGTTTTATTGAAATAGCCACCGGATACATGACAAAAGAAGAAATTATCAGGGAGTTCTCTGGAAGACTCGAGATAAGAAAGCAGCCTTCTGTCGTTGATGAAATGTTGAAACTTCTTACCCTGGACGTTACTATCCTTAAGGAGATACACAGCGGTAAGCTGCAGTTTAAAATGATCGGAGAGATCCTGCAAATCAGAGATCCCGAGGACCGCATGGCCTTAGTGACCCTGTTCAGGAATCTCTCCCTTGGAGGCGGGAAGCAGAAAAAACTGTTCTCTCTTATCAGAGATCTTGCCGGTCGCAGCAGTACTCCCATATCAGTTTTTCTGAACAGTGATGAAATTCAGCGGATTCTCAACCACGAAGAGATGAACCCACCACAGAAAGCACAGCATCTGGGAAATTTTCTACAGGTAAAATTGACGCCCAGCTACCTGGAGTCAAAGAAAAAATTTACCGATTTTTCAAAAGAACTGGAGCTGCCGAAGAATTTCTCCCTATCACACAGCCAGGCATTTGAAACCGATAAGATTACCCTCGCCATTGTATTTAAAAACAGTGATGAATGTCTGCAACTGCTGCCGAAAATAAAATCTGCTGTAATGGGAAAAACAGAGGTAAGCAGGTTGCATAGTCAGAAGTTAGAGTCTGAAGGGTAGTGAAATCTGCCTGTAACCATCATATCTTCTCCAACCCTTTTATAACCGACATCAACCAGGCTGACTGCAAAGTCGCGTTCTCCGGCATTATACCCATTCACCAGTGATACTCCGTCGTCTCCGGCAAAAAGCGGTGCATAAAAGAGGCAGGCCGAATCAAACAGCCTCTCCTTCAGAAAAGACCCGTGCAGGCGAGCACCTCCTTCAACCAGAACCGAGCAGATACCAGCCTTTCCAAGAGCTTCCAGGACCTGTCTCAGGACAACACCATCGGAATTAACACCTATAGCTGTCACCTTCACTCCAGATTTCCTGAATCCTGATATCTTTTCAACGGAGGCGGCTTCGGAACAGAATACCCAGGCAGATGCCTCGGATTCTATTTGAAAAACTGTTGAATCAAGAGGTAGACACAGATGTGTATCAATAATTACCCGGACAGCATCTTTACCCTTTGATGCAGGGTAACGTGTTGTCAGTGAAGGGTTATCAATCCGCACTGTTTCACTTCCGATAAGGATTGCGTCAACTTTATCCCTGATTTTATGCACCTCAAGAAGCGATTCTTTGCCGGTGATCCAACCACTTTCTCCTTTCTTATAATTGATTTTTCCATCAAGACTGATTCCACCTTTCATTATCATCCAGGGGATACCTTGGGTTATATGTTTAATAAAAGGTTGGATGATCGCTTCACATTCAGGTAAAAGAACTCCGGCGATCACCTCTACTCCATTTTTTTCAAGAAACGCCACACCGCCGCCATCTACCAGAGGGTTAGGATCAGTCATGCCAACTACGACACGGGAGATACCATTTTTAACGATCAGCTCAGTACAGGGAGGTGTCTTACCTGTATGGTTGCATGGTTCTAAAGTGACGTACATTGTTGCATCGACAAGAGACTCCCCTACCTTATTTATTGCATTTACTTCGGCATGAGGACCACCTGCTTTTTTATGATATCCCTTTGATATGATTTGGCCATCTTTAACAATTACGGCTCCGACACAGGGGTTGGGAGAAGTTCTTCCTTCACCCTTTCCGGCCTCTGCTATTGCTATTCTCATATAGTGTTCATCTTCAGGAATCATCATCTGCCCTGGCAGCAAGTATACTCTTCAGTTCATCCATAAACTCGTTCACATCCTTGAATTGGCGATAGACAGATGCAAATCGCACATATGCAACCTCATCCAGCTGATGCAGCCCCTCCATCACCCACTCTCCTACTACTTTGGAGGGAATTTCCTTGGCACCGAAATCTTGCAGTTTATGCTCGATTTCATCTGCAAATGTATCAATATCATCACGGCTGACTGGTCTTTTTTCACAGGCCTTCTGCAGCCCGATGACGAGTTTATGCCGATCCCACGGCTCTCTCCTGCCATCTGTTTTCACAAGCACCGGCACCATTACCTCCAGCCGTTCATAGGTTGTAAAACGCTGATCACACGATATACAGGCTCTCCTTCGACGTGTAATTGACGCATCTTTATTGAGGCGGGAATCAATCACCTTATTATCCAGGTGACCACAATATGGACATTTCATAGCTACCTCCAATATAAAACAAAAAAAGCTGACGTTGCGTACGCAATATCAGCTTTTATTCAACCAACTACTCAAAAACATTGTCATCTGCTGAATTTTGCGATTCTCCTCTGATGTCTTCCACCGGCAAACTCACTCCTCAACCAGGCCTGCACAACAGTCAATGCAAGATCTTTATCTATTGCCCGAGCTCCAAGACAGAGCACATTAGCATTATTATGTTCCCTGCTCATTACTGCAGTAAACTCCGAAGAGCAATTTGCAGCTCTGATTTCAAAATGTCTATTGGCGGTAATAGCCATGCCAATTCCTGTTCCACATATCAGAATTCCAAGCTCACAGGAATCGTCTATTATATGTGACACTGCTTTTTCTGCATAATCAGGATAATCAACTGAAGCGGTGGATAAACATCCAACGTCAACAACCTCATGCTGCAGCTTAACCAGGAGGTTTTTCACATCCTGTTTCAATTCAAAACCACCATGGTCTGCACCGAGTACTATTTTCACTTTATCCCCTGACACCTACTTTTCAAACCGCTTTATAACCACAACAGCATTAGTACCGCCAAAACCAAAAGAATTTGAAAGTGCCACACGAATATTCATTTTTCTTGCTTCGTTGGGCACATAATCCAAATCACAATCCTCACTTGGGTTATCGAGATTAATGGTGGGAGGAGCTATCTGATGATTCACACTCAAAGCAGTAAAGACCGATTCAATACCGCCTGCAGCCCCCAGCATATGACCTGTCATTGATTTAGTTGAACTGATAGAAAGGGACCTGGCATGGTCCTTAAAAACTGTCTTAATTGCCTGGGTTTCACATTTATCGTTCAACGGAGTTGAGGTACCGTGAGCATTTATATAATCAATATCTTCAGGTGCCAGCCGGGCATCTTTCAAAGCACCTTTCATTGCTCTTGCCCCACCTTCTCCATTTTCTGGTGGAGCGGCAATATGATAAGCGTCACTGCTCAGACCATATCCGCAAACTTCTGCATAGATTTTTGCCCCACGAGCCACAGCATGGTCATAATTCTCAAGTACCAGCATACCTGATCCTTCAGACATTATAAAACCGTCTCGATCTCTATCAAAAGGCCGGGAAGCCTCCTGGGGAGAATCATTCCTTTTGGACAGGGCCTTCATTGATGAAAACCCACCAACGCCCAAAGAACAGATAACAGCTTCAGTCCCTCCAGTCACTATCACATCGCTGCTACCATACATAATATGACGATACGACTCCCCTACTGCGTGAGTCCCCGCCGCACAAGCCGTTGTCAAGGTAAGATTGGGACCTTTTGCATTAAGCTTCATAGAAATATGCCCGGACGGCATATTAGGAATCACCATGGGAATAAAAAAAGGTGTTATCCTTTTAGGGCCCCGGTCAAGGCTTACCTTATGGTATTTTTCAATTGTCGGCAAACCTCCCATTCCGCAGCCTGTTATAACTCCAACTCTTTCACAGTTTTCTTCAGTCACCTCAAAACCGCTGTCTTTTACTGCCATTTCTGCAGCGGCAAGACCATATTGAACAAATAAATCGAGAATTTTTATCTGTTTTTTTTCAAAATAATCTTCAGGGTGAAAATCTTTTACCTCGGCCGCGATTTTTACGACGTGATCACTGGTGTCAAACCGGGTAATCAGATCAACTCCACTCACCCCGGAACATAAGTTATTCCAGCTTTTTTCAACCCCTGTTCCCAGGGGTGTTACCAGACCGAGCCCTGTAACAACTACCCTTCGCTTCATGACAATTACTCCTTATTTGCTTCTTCTCGAAATCACACAATGGTAACGGGGAATAAAACACTGCCCTTTATGCTATTTCCCTTTATTTACATAATCGATAGCATCTTTCACTGTGGTAATTCCTTCGGCATCTTCATCGGGAATCTCAATATCAAAACCTTCTTCCATTGCCATTATCAGTTCAACAAGATCAAGAGAATCCGCACCCAGGTCATCTACAAAAGACGCATTAGGAACTACTTTCTCTTTCTCAACACTTAACTGCTCTACAATTATATCTATCATTTCATTTTCAATAGCCACTGTTAGTCTCCCTTATTATTTCATTATTGATGGCGTCGAAAAACTCTTCATCTTCTTCGTCATTGCAAATTTAATGTCATTACGACGTACCCAGGTACGTCTCATTCCGTTATATTTGCATTCCTCGAATATGAAGTTTTTTACTTAACCATCCAAGAATTTACTTTTTGCGAGTTTGTCATTATTTATTTTAATAACAGAATTTTTTTTATTGCATCTCCCAACTAACTACATATACATGCCACCATTCACATGAATACTTTGGCCGGTTACATAACGACCATCTTCAGAAATCAGATAGGCTACAGCACCGGCCACATCCTCGGTAGTACCAAGTCGACCTAAAGGAATATCACTTTGCAGCTGTCCTTTCACTTCCTCGGTCAGCTGATCCGTCATTTCCGTTTCAATGTAACCGGGTGCAACACTATTTACCGTTATATTTCTGGAACCGTATTCGCGAGCCATGGATTTACTCAACCCTGTCAACCCGGCCTTAGCAGCTGCATAGTTGACTTGACCTGGATTACCTGCAAAGCCGGATACTGAAGAAATATTTACAATACGTCCCCATTTCTTTTTCATCATCCCTCTGGACGCTGCTTTCGAACAGAGAAAAACACCTTTCAAATTGGTATCCATAACAGCATCCCAATCTGCTTCCTTCATCCTTGCCATCAGTCCATCCCTGGTGATACCGGCATTGTTTACCAGTATATCAACGGAACCGGCCTCAGCAACTATCTGTTTGAATGCACCAGTAACTGCAGCAGAATCAGAAACATCAAAGCCAATAATTTCGGCTCTACTACCATTTTCTACTATACGTTTCCGGGTTTCAAGAGCGGCATCAGTTCGATTCACATAGTTGATATACACCAGTGCCCCCATGGAAGCCAGTCTCAAACAAATTGATCTACCTATTCCACGACTGCCGCCGGTTACCAAAGCGATCTTTCCATCTAATTCCATATCACCGCCGCTCCTCGATTTTACTGATCAACTTTGGTATAACTTCAAACAGATCACCAACGATACCATAATCTGCAATATCAAAAATGGTTGCATTCTTATCTCTGTTTATTGCAACAATGGTCTCTGTGGTCTGCATACCGGCAACATGCTGTATGGCGCCGGAGATGCCACATGCTATATAAAGCTTCGGCGCGACAGTCTTGCCCGTCTGACCAACTTGATGAGGATAAGGAATCCACCCCGCATCAACAACTGCCCTGGAAGCTGAAACTTTAGCAGCAACGGTATCAGCCAGCTTTTTTATAAGTTCAAAACCCTTTGCACTTTCAAGTCCTCTACCACCCGAAACCAGAATATCCGCTTCCTGAATGTTTACCTCTGCAGCCGCTCCAATTACAGTCTCAAGAACTTTCACGCGATTTCCAAATGACTCAGGATCCGGGGATATGTCAACGATTTCCCCCTTTCGGGCCATATCAAAATCCAGAGCCTTCATAACTTTCGGCCGCACCGTAGACATCTGAGGACGGGACGACTCACAGACGATTGTCGCCATGATGTTTCCGCCAAAGGCAGGGCGAGTCTGTAAAAGAGCTCCATCTTCTTCACGAATTTCCAGCTGAGTACAGTCAGCAGTCAGGCCGGCATTCAATGTGGTTGCCACTCCCGGGATAAATGACCTGCCGATGGCAGTGGCTCCTGCGAGTACTATTTCGGGCTGATGCTCCTTAATCAATGCAGTCAGGACCACACAGTAATTTTCGTCGGTAAAAACCTCCAGAGCTTCATGATCAACCCGATAAACAATATCAGCACCGTATCCGACAAGTTTTTCAGCACTATCACCGGTTTCATGCCCAATAAGAACGGCCGAGAGCTGCACTCCTCTCTGGTCGGCTAGTGCACGGCCAATTCCAAGCAGTTCCGTGGAGACCGGTGCCAGTTCCCCTTCTCTATATTCACAATAAACCAGAACTCCAGACCAGGCATCGATATCTGTTTTAACAATTTTTTCAATTTCAAGGCTCAAGGCCTCGAATTCACAACTCTCAACACATGCACCGCAAAGCGTACAACTCTCACCTATAACAGCGCAACCGTCCTCAATCTCAATGGCGGCAAAAGGACAACTCTCTTCGCAGTTGCCGCAACCAGTGCAAAGTTCTTTGTTTACATTTAGCATTTTCAATGATCCCCGCCTGGCTGAATAAACGGGATCAACTTATCGACAAGCTGCTCTACCTGCTCGTCAAGAGTCCCTGTAAAAATGGCACGCCCTCCCCTTGCAGGAGGAGGAAAAACATTTACAACCTGGGTTGGAGAACCAGGCAGGCCAATACAGTCACTGTCAGCATTAATGTCAGCTGCATTCAGCGTTCTGATGACCGCTTTTTTTGCCCTCATTTTTCCTTTGAGTGAAGGCACGCGAGGCTCATTAATATTTTTTACCACAGAAAGCAGCGCCGGCAGTGTAATCTCCAGGACATCGTAACCATCGTCCATCATTCTCTCAACAACGAGCACTGAAGAACCGGATTCACGAATCTTCTGCACACATGTGGTATAGGGAATATCCAGTCGCATAGCCAACCCGGGACCGACCTGTGCGGTGTCCCCATCAATTGCCTGCTTTCCGCAGAGAATAAGATCAAAATCCCCGAGGGTTTTTATCGCCTGCTGCAGAGTATAGGAAGTGGCCCAGGTATCAGCTCCGGCAAAAGCTCTATCAGAGATCAAAACCGCCTGATCTGCACCGCAACTCAGAGCAAGGCGTAACATATCTTCAGCCTGAGGAGGGCCCATGGTAACAACAAGAACTTCGCCACCATGGACTTCTTTCAGTCGTACAGCCTCCTCGAGGGCATGTTGATCATACGGATTCATGATGGACTCAACACCCTCTCTTGCCAGAGTATTCGTCTCGGGATCAAGACGGACATCTTTGGCATCAGGAACCTGCTTAATACATACAATTATATTCATATTTTTAT
>JAOZLO010000382.1 GCA_029934775.1 Desulfocapsaceae bacterium | reverse complement strand
TCTGAGGTAGCCGAAGAAGATATCCAGCGTATTGTTACAGCGCTGTTGGCCCTGTCGGGAGATAAAACATCTTCCTCCGAAGTTTCTTCAGAAGCGGAAGAAGAACCTGAAAAAGTAGACGATGAAGAAGAACTCCAGACCACCTGGAGAATTCGCTTCAAACCTCCCGAAGATATCTTTGCCACCGGAACTGATCCCGGTCATCTGCTCGATGATTTGGGAGAGCTGGGTGACTGTGACATAGTTGCCATAACAGATGAGATTCCCACTTTGACAGACCTTGATCCTGAACAGTTCCATATCAGCTGGGATATCCTGCTGACCACTGATAAGGGGAAAGAGGCGATCCAGGATGTCTTTATTTTCGTGGAGGATGATTCTGAGCTGAAAATAGATGAGGTTGAGCGTCATGGGGTCTCAGGTGATGAGGATGCAGAGGACAATCCGCATCGCCTTGGCGACATCCTGGTTATGAGGGGTGAACTTGACCGGGAACAACTGGATGACGCTCTGAACTCCCAAAAGGCCATAGGTGAGATACTGGTAGATAAAGGGCTTATTTCAGAAAGCGGGGTCAATGCGGCACTTCAGGAACAGGACCATCTGAAAAAAGCCAAGAAGAAGCAGAAGGCCAAATCCAAGCCAGCCGCTGAATCGAGTATCAGGGTTACCTCTTCAAAACTCGACCAGCTGGTTAACCTGGTCGGTGAGCTTGTCACTGTCCAGGCCCGGCTGACCCAGGAGGCGGACACCAGGAAAGATGCCTCGCTGCTGTTTCTTGCTGAAGAGGTGGAACGGCTCAGTGCTGAACTTAGGGACAACGCCATGAATATAAGGATGGTTCCTATCGGTGCAACTTTCAGTAAATACCGGCGAATTGTCCGCGACCTGGCCCGCGACCTTGGCAGGCAGGTGGTTATGACCACAGCAGGAGAAGAGACGGAACTGGATAAAACGATTATTGAAAAGCTCAATGATCCCATGGTGCACTTGATCCGCAATTCACTTGATCACGGTGTAGAACCACCTGAAATTAGAGAGGCTGCGGGGAAAACATCTGAAGGAAGTCTTCACCTGGAGGCCGAACATTCCGGAGCCCATGTTCTGATCAAGGTCAGGGATGACGGTGCCGGTATCGATCGTGCCAAAATCAGGAGTAAAGCAGTGGAACGGGGACTGATGGAACTGGATGCGGAGATTTCCGATAAGGAACTGTTCAGTTTTATCTTTACCCCAGGTTTTTCCACTGCAACGGTGGTGAGCAGTGTCTCCGGCAGAGGTGTTGGCATGGATGTTGTCCGCACCAATATAGAGGCACTGCGGGGATCGATAGAGGTTGAGAGTGTTGAAGAGGAAGGGACGACGGTGACATTGAAAATCCCACTGACTCTGGCAATCATAGAAGGTCTTCTGACCCGGGTGGGTGGCGAGTGCTATGTGCTGCCTCTGGCCTCTGTCGAGGAATGTGTGGAACTTGAAGAGGAAGATGCAGGGGCGTCCAGGGGGCGCAATCTTGCCAATCTTCGGGGGGAAATGATCCCCTATGTTCATCTGCGCAATCATTTTGATATTCGTGGGGATCGTCCTGAAGTTGAACAGATTATCGTGACCAGGGTTGGTGGTAACCGTGTCGGATTTGTGGTTGATGAGGTGATCGGTCAGCAACAGACGGTGATCAAAAACCTTGGTTATCTGTATCGCGATATAAAAGAAATATCCGGGGCTACTATATTAGGAGACGGTACCCTGGCACTTCTCCTGGATGTTTCAAGTTTGATCCAGGAAACACGCGATAAAAGTGTAGAAACTATTGAAATGGTTCATTAAGACTCACCATCTGGAGAAAAGAGTATGGCTGATAAAAAAAGTGAAACCGAGAGTTACAGAGGGGGGCAGTTCATCACTTTTCGACTGGAACAGGAGATATTCGGTGTCCCCATTGAGACTGTCCACGAGGTGCTGGATTACGTAACGGTAACCAGGGTCCCCGGGGCCGTATCATTTTTAAAAGGGGTTATCAATCTCCGTGGAGCGGTGGTGCCTGTTGCAGATATACGTGTCAAGTTCGGTATGTCGGCTACAGTGCTGACAGAGAGCAGTTGTATCATAGTGGTTGAGGTGGATTTGTCTGAAGAAGAGGGAAAGATATCGGTAGGAGTGCTGGCGGATCAGGTTCTGGAGGTCGCAGAGATTTCCAGTTCTGATATGCAGACACATCCTGATATGGGTACTGGCGTTCCTCCACGTTATCTTCGTGGTCTGGGCAAACTTGGTGAAAATTTTTTCATGGTTCTTGATGTGGATAGTGTTATCAGAGATGACATTGAAGAGTCTGCACTTCGAGAAACAGGAGATGGAGGCAAAAATGTTGGAATAACGGGGTAGTAATATAAACCGGGGAGAGAGGTTGTTCAGCATTTTGCTACACACTAAAAAGGAGGATGGTTGTATGTTAAACGTAAATAATGTCAAAATTAAACCGAGATTAATGGTTTTGTTCCTGCTGGTCGGTCTTATCCCACTCAGTTTTGTGGCCTGGTATGCCAGTAACAGTGCATCAGACGCCTTGATGAAAAATTCGTACAATCAGTTGCAGTCGGTTCGTGGTATCAAAAAAGTCCAGATAGAGAAGTTTTTTGCCGAGCGGCAGGGAGACCTTGGTGTTTTAAAAGAAATTGTCAACACATTACGTGGTGAAGCATTTTCTAAATTGGAAGCGATACAGACTATCAAAAAAAATCAGATAGACAAATTTTTTAATGAAAGAATTGCAGATGCTGAAATATTTGCCTCTCTACCATTTGTTGAGGAAGCGATTGCTGAATTGGATAGATTAAGCAAGGAAGCAAAAGAATACGGGTATAAAAACAAGCAAATGCTCGACTATCAACCGTACAAGGAATCTTTTGATAAGTATTTTGCATTTGTAAAAAACTATATGGAGAAATATGGATATTATGATGTTTTTCTCTTTTCTCCCAATAGCGGTCGTATAGTGTTGTCAGCTGCACTTGAGGCGGATTTTGGATCTGAGCTAAAGTCAGGGGATACTCATCTTGCCTCTGCATGGGGAAAAATGAAAAGTGACAAAAAACACCAAGTCACTGATTTTGAACCGTATGCTCCCAGTAATGATGAGCCTGCAATGTTTATTGTTGCTCCTTCTTTTAAAGATGGTGAATACGTGGGCTCAATAGGTCTTCAGATTTCTCTTGACGCTATTAATGAAATCATGAAAGAGCGCACCGGGTTAGGGAAAACAGGGGAATCCTACCTGGTAGGATCCGATAAATTGATGCGCTCGGATTCCTTTCTGGATCCTGTCAATCATTCAGTGAGTGCATCATTTGCCAATCCTGATAAGGGCAGTGTTGATACCGAGTCTGTCAGATGGGCCCTGGCAGGAGAATCTAAAGCTGATGTCATAATTGATTACAATGGAAATCCTGTCCTCTCCGTTGCAGCACCTTTAACGATAGGTGATCTTACCTGGGTTATTCTTTCAGAGATAGATGTTGCCGAGGCATTCAGCCCGGTGGACAAAGAAGGTAATGAATTCTATAAAAAATATCAAGAGCTCTATGGGTACTATGACCTCTTTCTTATGAATCCTGACGGCTATGTTTTTTACACAGCCACCAGGGAACAGGATTACCAGACAAATATGGTGGATGGTAAGTATGCCACCTCTAATCTGGGTGAGCTAACAAGAGAAGTGCTGCAGACCAAAAAATTTGGTTTTGCTGATTTTGCCCCTTATGAAC
>JAOZLO010000381.1 GCA_029934775.1 Desulfocapsaceae bacterium | reverse complement strand
AGTAGGTTATTTGGTATCCAATAAAATACCACCTCAACCAGTACAGAATCCTGCAACGCCTCTGCTCCGTGTTCTTTATCTCCTGATATGCACCAACTGTCACCGGGATTACAGAGGATCTCTTTTGAGCCAACTGAAAACCTTACCTGTTCTGAAACAAGATAACCCGCTTGTTCATGAGGATGACTGTGTAGCGGCACGATACTGCCTTTCTGCAACCTGAACTCTGCCATCAAGGTTTTTTCACCATGAACCAGAGTCTTTTGCTCTATTCCGGCGAGTGGTGTGGAATATCCTTCTTTGCGGCTCTTATTAAACATGTCTTAAACGATCGTTTGAAAGTTAGTTTCAAACCTCGCGATACGTTGCAGAAATCCAAAAAAATATACTTAGGATAAGTATTGGTTACCCATACGGTTACCCAAAAGAAAAAAGCACTTACAGCCGAAGCCATAAGTGCTTGTATTTACTGGTACACCAGACAGGATTCGAACCTGTGACCCCCTGATTCGTAGTCCGATTTCACTACCCTCACATAGCTTCATTCATTATCCCTTGCCTATCACTTTTCCATTGTTATTACTATACTTTTTTGTTAATATTATTCATATAGCATAATATAGCTACACAGTGTTTACTGTGTTTTGCGGGGGACAAATGGGGGACAACTTTTCTTCTGATTTTAACCAGGGGGCCAGATATGGCAACATGGACAACAACTAAAACAGCCGGCATAAGATATCGATTACATAAGACACGGCGTCACGGCGTCAATTTCGATAAGTATTTTGCAATCAGGTATTATGTCGATGGTAAAAGAGTAGAACAAGGTCTTGGATGGAATAGTAAAGGATGGACAGAAAAACGGGCTGCTACGACTCTTTCAGAACTCAAAGCAAATATAACCCTTGGAACCGGCCCACGAACTTTACAGGAAAAAAGAAAAATCCAACGGGATCAACTGGAAGAGGAAAAACGTCAAAAGGCCGCCGACCTGGTAAAGAATTTAACATTCCATGATATATGGACAACTAGTTATTTCCCCTTCATCGAGGCCAACAGAAGGAGCCAGCGAGCCATAGAGACAGAGGCGATATTATACAAACTGTGGATAAGGCCTATTATCGGCAAATTACCTTTATCGAAGATTTCAACTATCCCACACATGGAAAATCTCAAGAAGACCATGAAGGTGGCAAAGAAATCAGCTAGAACTATCCGCTACGCCCTCGATGTCATAAGACAGGTATACAACCATGCCGACCAGAAAAACATCTATAGGGGGCGAAATCCGGCAGCAGGTAGGCAAGTAAAAAGACCACGTGAAGACAACCGGAGAAATAGACATTTAACTTCTGAAGAATCTGAAATCTTATTGAAAGCACTGTGGCCAAGATCAATAGATACCCATGATATGACTTTACTATCTTTAAGGGCTGGACTTCGATTTGGAGAGATAACCACATTAAAGTGGAATGATGTTGATGTTTTCACAGGTGAGGGAACCTTAAAAGACACTAAAAGCGGAAAGAACAGGCCTATATTTTTAACTGATGATGTTAAGGCAATGCTTGCAAGACGCCGCCCTACTCACGCAAAACCAAACGATCTTGTTTTCACCGATAAAAAGGGTACACAGATTCAAAAAATATCCAGAACTTTTGGACGTACCCTCAATGATATGAATATCAATGAAGGTGTTACCGATCCGAGGGAAAAAGTTGTTTTTCATACACTTAGAAGAACGTTCGCAACATGGTTGCTTGAACAAGGGACGAATATCTATTTTATCCAAAAACTACTTGGCCATGCTGACATATCGACAACCACACGTTATTTAGATGCAGACAAAGAGGCAATGAAAAACGAAGTTTTAAAACTACAGAAAGGATAATCAAAAAAAATAGCAGACTTCACCGGGCTATAGCATACAACCTGAAAAACTATATATTCTCGCCTGTCTATCTTCGGTTTTTTAGGGAACAAACAGTAAGGGAGCTATAATGAATAATTTGGAATGGGTGTATTACGAAGACTTACTTAAAGAATATCCAGAAAACCGTCCGAGGGATCTTTTGCGCACAGGAAAGCTTCAACCATTTGATATGAATGGGGAAAAATTATATTGCCCAAAGGAATGCCATGAATATTTTTACTACATGTTTGTCAACAAAGCCAGGCCGCCTGAAACCGTAAAAAGAATAACTGAAATTAGTGATACAGAACCAGATTTACACAGGTTTGACGACTACCACCCTAACCAACATACAAAACTGTCTTGGAAGTTTTTAAGAGTACCTAAAGACGAAGCTAAAAAAGAGGCTTTACAATTAATATTGAAAGATTCCAAATTCCAGAAATCTGAGTTCGAGCGAGTTGAAACAGAATTGTCAGGTATCAAAAACAATAATGTGTCCGAGACAGTGCCGCCCCAGGGAAAGCCGATATTAAGAAACACAGATAGAAGCAAAATTCTGGTAGGTAAGAAAGCAATAGAAATTTATTACGAGAAGGAATGGCAGACTGCAAAAAAGCATTTAAAAAAAGCCGGTATTCTTCGGTACAACGAACAAGGAAAACCCACAACGACAACCTTTGAAATTGACGAATATAGACTTAAAACTGCAACCTGAGAAAAAAACTTCAACACCCTTCTTTTATATCCTTTTTATACCCCTTTTATACCCCTTCTATATCCCTTTTACACCCCTAAAGAACTGTTAACTATCTAATATAACAAGAAAAAGTCTTGATATGTTAATCATAAGTGCCTAAGTTGTGTCACTATAGAACAAAGTGAAAACAACACGAGGTGGCACACATGAAAAACACTAACTCAGCAATTCCCACAATTAGACGGGCGGCTGCAATTAAAACCATTCTTTTGTCTGCGGACAAATGGCCGTCTTCCTATGTAGCAAGATCCAAAACTAAAGAATTTACCGGCGGAGTGTATTCAGCCGGCTACTTGGCAAACTGCGATTCAGACGGAAAAGGCCCGGAGGGTGTGTTCAAGATAGGGCGGCAAAATTGCTACCCTGTGGACTCTTTTTGTAATTGGTTGATTGCCCGACTTGAGGTGTGACCATGGAAACCGTGCAATGGATTAACAACTGCAAACTCTGTAATGACGGTGTTTGTAACACTATCGCTGAATACACCTCAGACGGAATGACTGTTCGTGCTGCTGCTCGGAAAATGTCTGAAGAGTGTGGTGGAGAGTTCACCGCAAAGCAGATCCGGGGAAGGTGGAAATATAAAGTGAAGGATCAAAAAGGCGGTGGGCGGAAACCACCCAAAATTACAGACGCAGAGATACTTGAACGGGCTGCCTTAATCAGAAGTGGAGAAGGAATATGGACACGGTTAACAAATGTGATTCAGCAATGTGCCTGTCCTGAATGTATAAACGATCCAAACGACTGTGAAGCGATGAAAGGGTTAATCAGCAAGACGTTTTTAGAACTCTCGGACGAGGTGAGAGAATCAATCCTGGAGAACATCAGGCACTATAGCAACTGAAACAAAACGAAAAAACAATGAAACGTATCTACATTAAAAACCGGCTAACACCCAACCCACCGAATTCAAAAAGAGTCACAAGACCATCGAGATGGGGCAACCCTTTTAAGGTAGCAGATTATGGCAGGGTCGGAGCTATTGAAAAGTTCAAAGAACACCTTGGCGACAATCCTGAGTTGGTGGAGATGGCAAAGAAAGAACTTCTAGGCTTTAACCTTTGCTGCACATGCAAGCCGAATGAAGCA
>JAOZLO010000380.1 GCA_029934775.1 Desulfocapsaceae bacterium | reverse complement strand
ATTAACAAGATTTTTTCTGTTTTTATCCTGTCTATCCTGTCTAAAAAATGAAAATTCCTCTACGTTCAGATTACAGGGGCAAACGTAATTTTGCAAAGTTTTCACCGATACGACATTTTATTATGGCCGAAGCCGGTAAAAATTGAAAAAAAGAAAAGAATGAACTAGGTTATCCCGGAGATAATAATAATACAGGGTACCTTGTCTTTAATTGAAGTTGCCAGTCTTCAGTTTTCAGTTGACAGTAGAACACTGGAAACTTTAGTCTTTAAAATTCTTTTAATAGAGTATTTCCATTCAACAATTATTGATGAATAACAATTCCAAATACTTAATAGAGCTCCGGGGAATGACCAAGACATTTCCAGGTGTAATTGCAAATGATGCGGTTGACCTGAAAATAAAACCGGGTGAAGTACACGCATTACTGGGTGAAAACGGTGCCGGTAAATCAACCCTGGTTAAGATGATATACGGCATCCTCAAGCCGGATGCAGGCCATATAACCTACAAAGGGAAACAGCTAGAAATCAAGACCCCGGCCCATGCCCGAGAACTCGGTATTGCCATGGTGTTTCAGCACTTTTCACTGTTTGACTCATTGTCCGTGGTTGAAAACATCTCTCTGGGACTTGATAATACGGTTGACATGAAAAAGATGGCCGCCGAAATCATTGAAGTTTCAGAACGTTATGGTCTGCCTTTAGACCCGCACCGGCATGTTTACACCTTATCTGTCGGAGAACGTCAACGCATAGAGATCATCCGCTGCCTTCTACAGAAACCTCAATTACTGGTAATGGATGAACCAACCTCAGTCCTGACACCACAGGAAGTCCAGAAACTTTTCATCACTTTGACTCGACTGGCCGAGGAAGGTCTGGCTATTCTTTATATCAGTCATAAACTCGATGAGATCAAATTGCTTTGCCACCAGGCAACTATCCTGCGACTCGGGAAGCGCGTCAGTACGGTAAATGTCGATAACGAGAGCACCTCATCTCTTGCTGCCATGATGATGGGTGAAGAACTCGCCGAGATCGTAAAGCAGCAGGCCATAACGCCAGGTAACGTTCGGTTGAGAGTAAATGGCCTCAATATGCCCGCTCTTGACAGTGTTGGAATCTCCCTGACTGATATACATCTTGAGGTAAGAGCAGGAGAAGTAGTTGGAATTGCAGGTGTTGCAGGAAATGGCCAGGACGAACTGCTCAAAGCGCTGAATGGTGAAGAGCGCAGCCGGAAAACTGAAAGTATTCTTATTGAAGAGCAACACGCAGGAAAACTCGGCCCCAACGCTCGTCGCAGGGCGGGCCTGGCCAGTGTACCTGAAAAGAGACTGGGCCACGGTGCTATCCCGGATATGGACCTGGTGGATAATGCCTTTATGACTGGCTTTCACCGTATGGGTTTACTGGCAAATGGTTTAATTAACTATCCGAAAACACGAGATTTTGCCCAGCAGGTGATTACCGATTTTTCGGTTAAAACTCCTGATTATAATGTTCAGGCAGAGAGTCTTTCAGGTGGAAATCTGCAAAAATTCATCATCGGAAGAGAATTAACCCAGCAACCGAATATTCTCATTGTCTCTCAGCCGACATGGGGCGTAGATGCCGGTGCCTCACAGACAATACGTAAATCTCTGCGGGATCTGGCAGCCAGAGATGCAGCAGTGCTCATCATCTCACAGGACCTCGATGAGCTCATGGAAATATCGGACAGGATTGGTGCTATCTGTGGCGGACGAATATCAAAATTTTACCCTACTGCGGAAATGACGATTGAAAAAGTTGGCCTCCTTATGGCCGGTGTCTCGCTGGAAGAGGGAGAAACAGATGCTGCCTAGTCTTGTAAAACGTCAATCCCCATCAAAGGTTATGGTCTACTTCTCACCAGTACTTGCATTACTGCTCTCCCTGCTGGCTGGAGTAGTATTATTTGTCATTATGGGAGTTTCCCCGCTGGCAGCGCTGCACGCATTTTTTGTTGAACCTATCTCCACCAGCTATGGAATTTCAGAACTGGGAGTTAAAGCAACACCTCTGATATTGATCGGAGTTGCTCTGGCTCTTGGTTTTAAAGCGGGGGTATGGAACATTGGTGCCGAAGGACAGCTGACTATCGGGGGCCTCTGCGGTGGAGCGGTAGCCCTCTATTTTTACGGTCAGGAGGGCTTTCATATCATCCCGCTGATGCTGCTTGCAGGAATACTTGGAGGAGCATTCTGGGCCTCTATCGTGGCATTTTTACGGGTACGATTTAACGCCAACGAAATATTGACCAGCCTGATGCTCAGCTATGTAGCCATTCTGTTCCTGAATTTGATGGTGCACGGTCCCTTGAAAGACCCGGAGGGTTTCAACTTTCCTGAATCGAGATTGTTCAGCGATTCGGCTCTTCTCCCCATACTGCTTGAAGGAACACGGCTCCACATCGGTACCCTGCTGGCCCTGGCTGTCGTTGCCATGGGCTGGGCACTTATGTCTCGAACGCTTCTGGGCTACCAGATCAAAGTCGCTGGCTCCGCCCCTGCAGCCAGTGAACATGCGGGTTTCAGCAAATCCAGCATTATCTGGAAAACCCTTGCTATGGGTGGCGGCGTCGCTGGTTTAGCAGGTATCCTTGAAGTTGCCGGCCCCATAGGTCAATTGCAACCATCAATTTCACCAGGTTACGGTTTTACAGCCATTATCGTAGCCTATGTGGGTCGCCTGCACCCGGTTGGTGCCTTACTGGCAGGCATATTACTCGCCCTCACCTACCTGGGTGGAGAAACAGCCCAGATTCAATTGAATTTACCCGTAGCTGTAACCGGCGTCTTTCAGGGTCTGCTCCTGTTTTTCCTGCTGGCCAGTGATGTCCTGATCCACTATCGTATTCAATTCGGCGAGCCTGCATTGGCTGTGGAGAAAAGCTGATGGAGATATTTACAGCAGCACTACTGACGATCATCACCGCTGCAACCCCGCTGCTCTTTGCAGCCCTGGGTGAAATGATAACAGAAAAATCCGGAGTGCTGAACCTCGGTGTTGAAGGCATGATGGTAATGGGGGCGATAACAGGCTTTGTCGCTGTACACTATTCCGGCAGTGTTACTGTTGCGATCCTTGCAAGTATTATGGCGGGAGCCTTTATGGCAGCGCTTTTCGCACTTCTGGTTCTCAAATTTCATGCCAGCCAGGTTCCAACTGGACTTGCACTCACTATCTTCGGGGTTGGCTTAAGTGCCCTGATAGGACAGAGCATGATCGGTATTGCCTACGAAGGAATCCCGATTATTTCTATACCTGTTCTCTCTTCCATTCCTCTGTTTGGTCGACTCCTGTTTCAACATGACTTCCTGGTATATCTGTCTATTGCCATGGTAATCGCACTCTATTATTTTTTAAACAAAACACGAGCCGGTCTTATCCTCCGTGCAGTAGGAGATTCCCATGATGCTGCACATGCCATGGGATATTCGGTGATAAAAATCCGTTTTCTGGCAGTTATGTTTGGAGGTGGTATGGCAGGGCTTGGAGGAGCATATTTATCACTTGCCTACTCGCCCCTCTGGGTTGAGCAGATGACTGCAGGCAGGGGTTGGATCGCTCTGGCCCTTGTAGTCTTTGCCTGCTGGCGTACTGAACGCGTCCTGCTCGGTGCCTATTTGTTTGGCGGTATAACAATTTTACAACTGCATGCCCAGGCATTTGGTATCGGAGTACCTTCCCAGGTCATGTCGATGCTGCCATATCTTGCTACAATTATTGTGCTGGTTATCATT
>JAOZLO010000379.1 GCA_029934775.1 Desulfocapsaceae bacterium | reverse complement strand
AGTACCCCCTTGTGGGGTGTAAATAACAACAGATAAGCGTAGACTTCGGATAAGCGTAGACTTCGGATAAGCACTCTTATGAACCCGGGGTATAATCTCCGACTTCGAACTGAAGAATGTATTTTGAAATTATGTGGTTCAATGTACCACCATGGTACTTATACCCCCTTGTGGGGTGTTAGTGATTAATAATTTTTAAGGAGGCACTTCATGTCTGAATTCAATGTAACAGACTTAGCGGTTGAAAAATTAAAAGAGTACATGCAGCAGAACAATATTGATTCTGCACTGCGTATTGCTCTTATGCAGGGTGGCTGAGCCGGGCCATCTCTGGGATTGGCTCTGGATGAGCCAAAAGAAAATGATGAAGTTTTTGAGAATGATTCTATCAAATTTCTGGTAGAAGGAAGCCTCATGACAACATGCGGAGGAATAACCGTAGATTTTATGGACGCAGGACCACGTTCCGGTTTTGGTATAACTTCGACCAACCCGATCAATGGTGCCGGTGGCGGTTGCAGCTCCGGTTCATGTGGTTCCAGCGGTTGCGGATGATTCAAACAGATATTTTTTTCAGAATTTATTTGCTTCCTTCAGGCAAGTAAATAGTTGGTTTACGAAGAAAAACAATCCGGCAAACTTCAATTTGAGGTTCGCCGGTTTTTTTTAAGAAAACTCTCTGTGTCAAATTCTTGACACCCCTCCCTGGCATCCTTATCTTCTCTTCGTAATCATACATAGCGGTGCATTAACTGAATATTTAGAAAGCCATCAAAGGGAGGAGCACAATGCAATTTGACAAATTCACACATAAATCCCAGGAAACAATTCAGGCAGCGCAGCAACTTGCCCAGGACAGCAATCACCAGGAAATCCAGGTAGTACACCTGATCAAAGCCATTTTAATACAACCGGGCAGCGTTGTTGTCCCGGTTTTAAAAAAACTTGGCGCTGACCCTTCACTTCTGCTCAGTGATTTAAACCAATTTTTAGACCATATACCACAAGTTTCCGGGCAGAACATCGGCCAAAGCTATATATCTCAAAATTTGAAAAAATTACTCGACAACTCATTTTCTGTCGCTCAGCAAATGCAGGACGAGTATATCAGTCAGGAACATCTTTTCCTCGCAGCTTTCCAGGATAAAAAAAGCGATTTCCATACTATTCTCACAGGTCGTGGTATCGATGAAAAAACATTCCTCCAGGCTCTGTCAACGATTCGTGGAAGTCACCGGGTCACCGACCAGTACCCTGAAGAAAAATACCAGGCACTTGAAAAATATGGCCATAATTTAACCAACATTGCACGACAGGGAAAAATCGATCCGGTGATTGGAAGAGATGAAGAAATTCGCCGAATCATCCAGGTTCTCTCCCGAAGAACAAAGAATAATCCTATCCTGATAGGTGAACCGGGTGTGGGAAAAACCGCAATTGCTGAAGGGCTGGCTCAACGAATAGTAAATGGTGACACCCCTTCAACCATACGGAATAAGCAGGTCATTACACTTGACATTGGATCGCTTATTGCTGGTGCGAAATATAGGGGTGAATTCGAAGAAAGGCTGAAAGCTGTCTTGAAAGAAGTCGAAGAAAAATCTGGGGAAATCATACTTTTTATTGACGAAATCCACACCATTGTCGGAGCTGGAGCAACAGAGGGTGCCATGGATGCTTCCAACATGCTGAAACCTGCTTTGGCTCGAGGAGAGCTCCACTGCATTGGTGCTACAACACTTGATGAGTACAGAAAACACATTGAAAAGGACAGTGCACTTGAGAGAAGATTCCAACCTGTATTTGTTCAAGAACCAACAGTAGAAGATACGATCTCCATACTCAGAGGAATTAAAGAAAAATACGAAATCCATCATGGTGTTCGTATTCAGGATAGTGCGACTGTTGCAGCTGTTACCCTTTCCAACCGGTATATCACCGACAGGTTCCTGCCGGATAAAGCAATCGACCTGATCGACGAAGCTGCCTCCAAGCTGCGAATTGAAATCGATTCAATGCCTGCTGAAATCGACCAGATGGAAAGACAAAAAATCCAACTTGAAATTGAACAGGAAGCTTTAAAAAAAGAAACCGACAAGGCGTCCGAAACCCGGCTCAAGGAATCAAAGAAAAAACTTGCCGACCTGGATGACGAACTTAATGTCATAAAAGGCCAGTGGACACTAGAAAAAGATACAATTCAAAATATACGTGACATCAAAGAGCAAATTGATGCTGCACATATAAAAGAGAAAAATGCAGAAAGAGCGGGCGACTTGCGTCTTGCGGCCGAACTCAGATATGGCCAGATAGTTGAACTGGAAAAACAGTTGGACCAGGAAAATATAAAACTGAAAGAAATTCAATCTGAACAGATGATGCTCAAAGAGGAAGTTTCTGCTGAAGATATCGCATCTGTCGTCGCAAAATGGACAGGAATTCCAACCGACAAACTGCTTGAGGGTGAAAAAGACAAATTAGTACACGCAGAAGAAATTCTGCGAAAAAGAGTTATTGGTCAGGATGACGCCATTGTTGCTGTTTCAAATGCTGTAAGAAGAACACGCGCAGGGCTTCAAGACCCAGACCGCCCTATGGGTTCCTTTATTTTTCTTGGCCCGACAGGAGTTGGCAAGACCGAACTGGCCAAGTCTCTGGCGAATTTCCTTTTTGATGACGACCAGGCGATAATTCGAGTAGACATGTCAGAATATATGGAAAAACATTCAGTCGCAAGGTTGATAGGAGCTCCACCGGGATATGTTGGCTACGAAGAGGGAGGATACCTTACAGAAGCTGTTCGACGCAGACCATATTCTGTCATACTTTTTGATGAAATAGAAAAAGCTCACCCTGATATTTTCAATGTACTTCTACAGGTATTGGACGATGGACGGATGACAGATGGCAAAGGAAAAACCGTCGATTTCAAAAACTCAATTCTTATCATGACCTCTAATCTCGGCAGCCAGTTGATCATGAAAATGACGGAAGATAATCTGGATAAGGCTTCCATTCACCAAAAAATAGACGAGTTGCTCTATAGCAATTTCAAACCAGAATTTCTAAACAGAATAGATGAAACTATAATTTTTTCCAGTTTAAGAAAAGATGATATGCTGAAAATTATAGATATTCAACTCCAGAAACTTGTGGGCAGACTGAAAGAACAAAAAGTAGAGCTCATCATCCGTGAATCGGCCAAACACTACCTCGTCGAGAGTGGCTATGACCGCTTCTTTGGTGCCAGACCACTTAAAAGAGCCATCCAGCGCTCACTCGAGGATCAATTGGCGATAAAACTCCTGAGCGGTGATTTCACTGAAGATGATCATATTGTAGTCGAAGGAAGCAGCCGAGGTCTCAATTTTTCAATACAGAGGCGGTCATAACTACCTTTACAGAAACCAGGAGGTGCATTACATAATGCACCTTATATTCAAGGGTAAATCGATTTTTTATACTCTCGATTCATCCCTCTTCAAAAATAAAAACAACCCGCCTTCTATATGAGGAACATATGAGCTCGACAGTAGATGATCTTACAGTGAATTACGAGGATGACGGAGTTCTTGTGGTAAAGCAGACAGGAAAGGAAATTCTGACCAAAGGTGCCTGGGCGACAATTATGTACCGTTACAATAATTTGGTCAAAAGTACAGGTGAGTATGGAAAAGATATGTACACTATTCGTCGCTATCAAAAACGAAATGGAGAATACATCCCAAAATCTAAATTCAACATCTCGAGTTCCGATCAAGCCAGAAAAAT
>JAOZLO010000378.1 GCA_029934775.1 Desulfocapsaceae bacterium | reverse complement strand
TTACCGGAACCTGGCAGGAAAGTCTCATGCCGTTTTTTGCATCCCTGTTATTGATTTGACCTCTCTCTGTGGGCAGGATACTGCCTCCCCCCTCGTTTACAATACATCTGCACTGTCCGCAACTGCCTCCGCCACCGCAGGCTGAAGAGAGGATAACCCCCTGGTCGGCGAGTGTGGTGAGAAGTTTTCCGCCGGGCGCAGCGGTAAAGTTTTTTTCACCATTGATCATTATGGTGATTTCGCCTCCAGGCAGAAGAGTTTTTTTGGCAACTACGATGAGAGTGACAAGAATGAGCTGGATACTCAAAAAGCAAATCACCCCGAAGTATATTTCATTCATTCGACTGGCTCCATGATGGCGTCGTAAAAAGTTTGATCTTTTTTATAGTTCCATTCCAGCAAGCCCCATAAAGGCCATGGCAATAAGTCCGGTGGTAATAAAAGTGAGTCCGAGACCACGCAGCCCGGCAGGGGGGGTTGCATATTCAAGCCTTTCCCGTATCCCCGCAAGACAGATCACTGCAAGAAAAAATCCACCTCCTGCACCGATACCGTAGGCTACACTTTCACCGAAAGTGTAGTCCCGTTCCACCATGAAAAGACTGCCGCCGAAGATTGCACAGTTTACGGTGAGAAGCGGTAGAAAGATGCCCAGGGTATTGTATAAAGCAGGTACAAAACGATCGAGCACCATTTCAAGTATCTGCACTACTCCGGCAATAATAGCAATGTAGGTGAGCAAACCTAAAAATGTGAGGTCAAGATCAGGTTGACCGGCCCATCCAAGTGCCCCTGGTTTGAGCAGATAGTTAAGGATAAGATTGTTGATGGGGACGGTAATAACCATAATAACAAGAACTGCGGCTCCCAGGCCGGCTGCCGCTTTTACCTGTTTGGAGATGGCCAGAAAGGTACACATCCCAAGAAAAAAGCTGAGTGGCAGATTTTCCAGGAATATGGACCTGAAAATGATATCGAGATAGTGAACCATCAGTTTTTCTCCTGTTGTTCAGGGTCAATGGTTCGCAGAATCCAGATAAGCAGAGCAATGAGGAAAAAGGCACTGGCCGGCAGTGCCAGCATGCCGTTTCGGACATACCAGCCGCCATCTGTCGTGAGTGGTAGGATTTGGATGCCAAATAGAGTTCCTGCTCCCAGAAGTTCTCTGACAAAGGCCACCGACATGAGGATAAATCCATAGCCAAGTCCGTTGCCGATGCCGTCTATAAAACTGGGGATTGGAGGGTTGCTCATGGCGTACCCTTCAGCTCTGCCCATGACAATACAGTTGGTGATTATAAGACCCACATAAATGGACAACTGTTTAGACAGCTCAAAATAGAAAGCCTTGAGTATCTGGTCTATGAGGATTACCAGGGTTGCAATAACGGTTATCTGGATCCCTATCCGGACGCTGCCGGGTATCTGGAAACGGACAATAGAAATTGTCAGACTGGAAAAAGCGACAACCAGGGTTACGCAGATTGACATGACAAAGGCCGTGGTCATCTGGCCGGTTACCGCAAGGGCAGAGCAGATTCCGAGAACCAGCAGCCCGATCGGGTTACGTTTGAATATAGAGCGTAAAAGGAGCTCCGATTTAGTCTCAGCCATTTTACTTATCCATTTGAGATTTTAAGTTCAGTTGGTTGAAATAGGGCTTAAAACCATGATCACCAAACCAGAATTCCATCAGATTATTGACACCTTTGGCGGTGAGCGTTGCACCGGACAGGCCGTCAATCTGGAATAAAGCTTCATTGCCCGTTTCAGCAGCCTTGCCTTTAACCACCTCTAAATTCACTCCTCCTGCTGAACCGTAGAGCTGTTTTCCCCGCCATCCCTCCTGCCATTTACGGTTCTCGATTTCACCACCTAGTCCGGGTGTTTCACCATGTTCGTAAAAAGATACTCCGCGCACGGTGGTTAAATCTCCATCAAGTGCTATATAGGCATGCATGGTAGACCAGAGACCTTTGCCACGCACGGGAAGAATTATCTGTTCGATCTGCCTGCCATTTTTAACCAAGTAGACAAATGAATATTTTTCAATGCGACGCAGTCTGGCTATATCATCTTCGCTGTTGAGTGGATGACCGCCTGATTCAGTAAGTGCGCTTTTCAACTGGTTATATGATTCAGGTGGCAGTTGATGTTCTGGTATATATTGGCCTGTTGTGAGTTCAACGATCTTTATTTCAATGGAGGCAAAAAGCTCTGTAATCGTTTTTCCTTCTTCATAGAGTCCGGCGGCATAGAGAATATTTTTCTTTTGATCGAGCTGACGGTTGGCCTCCTGCATGGGACGAAGACCGACTGCAGCTCCAGCGACAAGGGCCGAGCAGACAAAGGCCAGGATAAGAACGGAATAAAAAGGTTTGGCAGCGGGTTCTTCAGCCATGACGTAACCTCCTCCGCTTTATGTTGGCCTGGATCACAAAATAATCGAATAGAGGGGCGAAAACATTGCCCAGGAGAATGGCGAGCATGACTCCTTCCGGGTAAGCAGGGTTGGCAACCCTGATGAGGATGGCCAGCGCACCGATCAGCAGGCCGTAAAACCATTGCCCCGTAGGTGTGTGTGCTGCGGATACAGGGTCTGTAGCCATGAACACCAGTCCGAAAGCGAATCCTCCCAGTACGAGATGCCAGTGAGGCGGAATTGCATACATGGGGTTTACAGCGCTTCCCTGAATCCAGAAAAAACTGGCGCAGATAAGTCCTCCAAGCAGCATTGATACCATTATTCGCCAGGATGCTATACCTGTGATAATCAGAATAAAGGCACCAAACAAGCAGGCAAGGGTTGATGTTTCACCCATGGAACCGGGTACTGTACCGATAAAGGACTGGAACCAGGTAATGGAGACTCCATTCATGGTTTCTCCGGGTACAGCTGCAGCAAACTCGCCAAGAGCCGTTGCTGCGGTGACGCCATCCACGCCTGTCCATATGCCGGCCCCTGTCATCTGGGCGGGATAGGCAAAAAAGATAAATGCTCTGGCGGCCAGTGCAGGGTTCATAAAATTCCGACCGACACCACCGAAAACTTCTTTTGCAAAGATAACGCCAAAACTGATTCCCACAGCCACCTGCCAGAGGGGAATCGTCGGGGGCAGGATGAGGGCAAAAAGGAGACTTGTGACCAGAAAGGCCTCTGAGAACTCGTGACCGCGGATAAGGTTGAAGACACCTTCCCAGACAGAACCGACAAGAACAGTGACTATGTAAATAGGTAGAAAATAGAGCGCCCCGTGGAAAAAATTTGAGATCAGGTTGTGTGGATTACAGCCGATAACGGACATGATAGTACCCCGCCAGCCATTGGGCCCGGAAAGTCCCATTGCTTCAATCGCCGAATTGGCCTGATAACCGGTGTTCCACATTGCCATCAACACACAGGGAATCAGAGCAATGATGACCGTGGTCATGATTCTCTTCAGGTCTATTGAATCCCTTACGTGGGGGGCCGACCTGGTGGTCTGGTTGCTGCCAAAAAGGAAGGAGTCAAAGGCTTCGTAGAGCGGATAGAGCAGCTCAAAACGTGCCCCTTTTTCAAAGTGGCGCCCGGCGTCCTCAAAAAATTTACTTAGTAGTTTCATTTTGTTATTTAGTACCTTACTCCTTAACTTCTGTAAGAAAAAACAAGAAATCGAGGAGTATATTTGAAATTAAGCAGTTACATATACCCACAAGGTACTTATACCCCCTTGTGGGGTGTTAGGCTAAAGGCATAAAGGTGTAAGAGCTGATCTCTTTTTTGTCATGGTCAATACG
>JAOZLO010000377.1:1895-3778 GCA_029934775.1 Desulfocapsaceae bacterium | reverse complement strand
CTGGCAATAGTTGCCCAGATAGCTGATCACATCGTGGTTCTCTACTCCGGTAAGGTGCAGGAACAGGGTAGTGTTGAAAAAATCATCAATCGGCCGGATCATGAATACACACATAGGTTGATGAAGGCCGTGCGTCCTCCGCCGGCTAATGTAACCCATGAAGATCGCAAGTTTAAAGAGAAAGTGCCGGCCCTGGTAATAGATGATGTCACCGCCGGTTATGGTAAGCTCATTGATGGCGAACCGGAATTCACTATTCTTCGCGATATTGACATTCAGATTGAAAAGGGTCAGGTTGTCGGTGTTATCGGCGAATCCGGTTGTGGAAAATCGACCCTAGCCCGGGTGGCCGCAGGGTTATTGGGATCAGCCAAGGGCAGGATCCTGATGGATGATAAGACCCTGAAACCAAGCATGCTGCAGCGCAGTAGGGACGATTTGCGCAAGGTGCAGTTCGTGTATCAGATGGCTGATACGGCGCTCAATCCCAAGCAGCTCATTGGAGACATCATTGGACGACCGCTTGAATTCTACCTGGGTCTTCATGGTGAGAAAAAACGTCAACGGGTTGCAGAGTTGCTGGATATGGTAGAGCTGCCCCTCGAATTTGCCAACCGATACCAGATGGAACTTTCTGGGGGCCAGAAACAGCGGGTCAATCTTGCACGGCATCTTGCTGCCAAGCCTGATATTCTGTTATGCGACGAGGTGACCTCGGCTCTTGACAGTATTGTCGGAGATAACGTCGTAAAATTGCTGACCAGGCTGGGGGATAAAACAGGAGTATCCATCGTATTTATCACCCACGATCTCTCTACCGTGGCCTCTTTTTCCGACAGAATAGTGGTGCTCTATGCCGGGCGCGTGGTAGAGCAGGGAACGACGGATCAGGTGTTGAATCCGCCTTTTCACCCCTATACACGGCTTCTAATCACTTCGGTTCCCGAGCTTCGCATTGGCTGGCTTGAGGACACCATGAAGACCCGGGAGGCGGCTGTTGGGATTGCACGGGGGGTGGAGCTTACCGCAGTCGGCTGCCCATTCTTCAACCGCTGTCCCCTTGGCATTGAAGACGGCACCTGTGAAAAGGAGACCCCCAAAAACCGTCATCCTGCCGAAGGGCATATCATTGCCTGCCACAGGGAACTTGCGCACGTAGCGGAAAGCGAAGAGAAACCACAGATGATTCTGAAAGGTTTTGAGAAGGTCGGGCAGGAATCTCAACTGTAGATATAAAATTACTCTTGCCTTCTGCTTTCTTTGGGATTATTAGTGGTTCGCTCTTTTATCTGACTGGTGAAATGCTTTTGCAGCGATGACTTGGTTTCGTTGTTATGAATGTGATGTCACCGGCAGTTGGATAAAACAATACTTTTGGATAAACCTAATCCTGGACGGAGATTTACCTATGGCTGAATACAAATCACTTGGGGAGATGAGAATCAAAGATCCCCAAGAAATCGCACGGTATTCCGTGCAGACAATTGAACGTTCCGATGAACATATAGATGTTTTACGTGTTGTGTATAAACGTAAAAAAGGCTCTCTGCTGCCGGATAGCAAACGTTTTCGTTTTCCCCGAATAAAGAAAACGGCGATCGAAGACAGTGGCTCACGCAAAATGAACATACGATGGGAAGTATCTCCATTTCTGCAAAAGGCGATTTCTGAGCTGGATCATATTCTTTCTGACGATTTCTCCAAGAAAGAGACTCTACGGATTATTTTAGAAGAGATGAGGCGGCTAGAAGAGGATGCGGGGCACCGGATAGAATATATTCGTGGCTTGATTAAAGAATTATAGAAAAGCCGTTGTTCGAAAAGCCAGGAGCCTGTCCAAAGGCTCCCAGGCTTCTTTCACCCCATGTAAAATCGTTTAATTT
>JAOZLO010000377.1:0-1885 GCA_029934775.1 Desulfocapsaceae bacterium | reverse complement strand
CGGAAAAGTGACGGGGGGTGGGGGTGGTCCTCACCCCTTTTTTTATGAATAAAAAAGCAAATTTTCACCTCCTCATCCATATCCGTTTTATTTTACCGCTTATCACTTTCCTCGTTTTACTTCTGTCCGGGTGCCAGCCAAAAGTTTATCTTATGCCGATGCCGGTGGCAATTAGATCCGATACTGATATTTTTAATATGAGTGAGGAGAATAAGGACGGCAATTATCTTTATACTCTTTACGCCACCAATCGCCGACCTCATGATACCTTCAATAATTATAAGGGCTATACCATATTTCCATCTGATACTCTGGAAATAGGTTATGTGGTTTACAGGGTCGGCGATGAGGACATGACCTGGGACCAGTTGTTTGAAGAGTCTGTCAGGCCAGATCGGGAAAAAGAGCTGCTGCTCAGCCAGGATTACATTAGGCAAATGACAAAATATACCAGGGGTGATGATATTTACCGTACCTCTGCCCGGGCCGATGGATTCTTTGACAAGATAAATAAAATTTTGACCGAAAGTGTTGACAAGGACATTACTGTCTATGTGCACGGAGCAAACAGCAACTTTTACCGGGCTACTGCCCAAGGTGCTCAATATTATCACTATACCGGCCAGAACTCCATCGTCCTCACATTTTCCTGGCCCTCTGCTGAAAACCTCTTCAAATATAAGACAGATGTGCTTCACGCCAGGCAAACGGTATCTGCATTTATCCGGCTGTTGGAAATCCTGGCCTACCACACCAAAGCCCGAAAAATTAATATCCTGGCCTACAGTGCCGGGGCTCAGGTAGTAGCTCCGGGGCTGGCTGCTCTTTCAACCCTCTATCCTGAGTTGTCTGCCAGGGAGCTTAAAAACCGATTGCGTATAGGCGAGGTCTACTTTGCAGCGCCGGATACTGCCTTCAGACCTTTTCTGGATAGATACCTGAAGTTTAGTGATATCGTCGATCGGACAACTGTCAATATCAACAGGAGTGATACGGTTCTCCTGCTGACCTCCCTGCAAAACAGGACATCCCGGCTTGGTCGTCCGGATATCGGAGAACTCGATAATAAAGAGAGGGATTTACTTATCGATCTCATGCAAACGCCAAAATTTAATGTTCTGGATCTGGGTGGATCAGAGGCTCTTAAACTGGGCAGGACCCATGACTCGTGGTACAGTCATCCCTGGGTCAGCAATGATTTGCTCCTGCTGTTTTTCTTTAATGCGACTCCGGAGGAACGCGGCCTTGAGCCCTTCTATTATGAAATCGGAGCAAAGGTGTATCGCTTCCCCTCCGACTATGATCTCCACATCAAGGAACTCATTGACGAGCAGAAGGAAGAATTTCTACTTGAAGTCATGGGTTCGAAAGGGGGGCAGTGACTTCATCCACCAGGTACATGATGGACATATAGGGAATACCGGTTTGTGTTGCACAGCCAATTTCGCAGGTACGGCTGTTTGAATATCCTGCCATGACACCTTCTTGCCTGATTACAGGTACGGCTTTTCGCAGACCGTGGGCGTTCAGGTCGGGGAGATGAAATCCTTTATCTCCGGCAAATCCACAGCAGTTCACATCGGTTGGCAGAACTACTCTTTCAGCGCACATTGAGGCTACCTGCTCCATTTTTCCGGTAAGTCCCATTTTTTTTGTTGAGCAGGTCGGGTGGATGGCTATGACTTCTTTTTTCCGGGTAAACAGCAGTCTGTTCAGTAAAAAATCGTGCACAAACTCTACCGGTTCGTAGAGTTTGAGTTTGCTGTCCATGACCTTACGCATACGATACAAACAGGGTGACGTGTCACAGAGCACGGGGTACTTCCCCTGCTCGGATGCGACAAGCAGCGCCTGCTCAAGCTCTCCTGACTTTCTGTCCGCTGTA
>JAOZLO010000376.1 GCA_029934775.1 Desulfocapsaceae bacterium | reverse complement strand
TACGAAAACGGCGGGAAGACATTCCTTTATTAGTCAGCGAATTTTTGCACAGACATGAACAAAACGGTGTGAAAGCGCAGGTTGCAAGAGAGGTGATGCGGTTCTTTCTTGACTATCCATGGCCTGGCAATATTCGTGAGCTCGAAAATGTTATTGAACGCTGTGTCTTCCTGGCAGAGGCCGGGAACATCGCCATTCGCGATTTACCACAGGAAATGCTTGCCGTCTGTCAAAAACAAACGACTTATTCATTTGGGCAAATAAAGCCCCTGGCTGAACTGGAAATGGAATACATCAAATATGTCCTGGACAAATGTGACGGGAACAAACAAAAGAGTGCGTCTCTTCTTGGTATTAACCGCAAAACTATCCAGCGAAAACTTGAAAGATAGCCCCTGCCAAAACGAAGGGCTTACAAACATGAATTCCTGAGACAATTCACCTACTTTGTCTCTAACACACTACTTCCAAGTTGTTTTACAAAATCCCCGATCTCATCCCGTACCCGTCTATAGTGGTCCAGGGCCTCTTCTTCATTCTTTGCATCAGCTGCAAGCCGAGGTGGATCATCAAAACCTCTGTGGATAATCCTGGCCTTGCCTGGAAAGAGGGGGCATGACTCATGGGCATGGTCACAGACCGTGATGACATAGTCAAATTCCTTTACTGCCAGATCTTCGATTGTCTTTGACCTCTGTCTGCTGATATCCACTCCGACCTCAGCCATAACTTTTACTGCCAATGGGTTTAAACCGTGTTTTTCTATGCCTGCCGAACAGACATCAAGCACATCATCCTTCAGGTGGCGTGTCCATCCTTCAGCCATCTGGCTGCGGCAAGAGTTTCCGGTACAGAGGAAGAGGATTTTTTGTTTCATATCGACCTCCAGTTATGTTCAGCCACGTGGCCAGTACATTATAATCAGCACCCCTACAAGGGCAACAGCGCCTCCGATGATATCGTAAAGATCCGGTTTAACATGATCCACTTTCCATCCCCAGAGAATGGAAAGGACGATAAAAATTCCGCCATAGGCTGCATAAACACGGCCAAAGTTTGCCGGCTGCAAAGTGGGTACAATTCCGTATATCATGAGAATGATGAAACCGGCTATACCATAGCCGGGTGCTTTTCCATCCTTAAGCCATATCCAGACCAGGTAGCCACCACCAATTTCTAGGAGTCCGGCAAGGAAAAAATAAAACAGCGATGTGATCATCGACGAAGCTGGCATCATTCTTTTCTGCGTACATGGCAGACCCCGGTAAGTGTTTCTCTGGCAAAGGGAAAATGTCTCTTCTTCAATCGCAACGCCACCCCAACAAGTCCAATTAGCACCGGCACCTCAACTAAGGGGCCGATAACTGCCGCAAAAGCCACTCCGGAGTTTATCCCGAATACAGCAATGGCAACAGCAATGGCCAGCTCAAAGTTATTGGAGGCGGCGGTGAAGCTGAGGGTCACCGTCTGTTCGTAGGTGGCACCCGCCTTCATGGAGAGAAAGAAGGAAACCAGGAACATGACCAGAAAATAGATGGAGAGGGGGATGGCTATCCGGATCACGTCAAAGGGCAGTTCAACGATGTACTCACCCTTCAGTGAGAACATGATCAGGATGGTAAAGAGGAGAAAAACCAGGGTGAGAGGACTGATCTTTGGCACAAAAACCTCCTCGTACCACTGGCGTCCCTTGGTCTTGATTCCAATATATCTGGTGAGCATTCCCGCGAAAAAAGGAATACCAAGGTAGATAAGAACGGACTTGGCAATGTCCATGATGGACACATCAACGACTGCTCCGCTCATCCCGAACCAACCAGGCAGGATGGTGATAAAGATCCAGGCGTAGAGGGAAAAGAACAGAACCTGAAAGATGGAGTTAAAGGCAACAAGGCCCGCACAGTATTCGGTGTCCCCCTCTGCGAGATCATTCCAGACAATGACCATGGCAATACAGCGTGCCAGCCCGATGAGGATCAAGCCGATCATATACTCGTGATAGCCAGATAGAAAAGTGATGGCCAGCCCAAACATGAGCACCGGGCCGATGATCCAGTTCTGTATAAGTGACAGGGAGAGAATTTTGCCGTTTCGAAAAACCTGACCCAACTCCTCATACTTCACCTTGGCCAGCGGCGGGTACATCATCATGATCAGACCGACAGCAATGGGGATATTGGTAGTGCCCACCTGAAATGAATGGATAATGTCAGTGATCGCCGGGTAAAAATAGCCAGCCATCACCCCGAATCCCATGGCCAGAAAGATCCACAGGGTGAGAAAACGATCAAGAAAAGATAGATTTCTGGGAGTAGTGGTCATATTAATTCCTTTTTCATACGCTTATCCAGGGACGAAGAATAAAATAGACCCCAAGGCTGCCGACTAACACACCGGCACCTTTTCTGAACCAGGTACCGCTATGGTAAAAGGAAGAGCTGTTGAGAATTCTCTTGACGGTTGTTGCAGAGCTGCCGGCCACAGCAATGGGGAGACAGTGACCGAGGGCAAAGAGTGTGAGGAGGAAAAGCCCGGCTGCGATCTGTTTCTGAACAGTGATAATGGCAAGAATGGGTGCAATAAAGCCAAAGGTACAGGAACCGGAAAGAACACCATAGGTAAGCCCCCTGACTTGAAGACGCTGTAGCGAATTACCCGGCATCCTGCATTTGGCAATACCAAGCATATCCATGGCAACCCATAAAAGTATAGCCCCCAGCAGAAGTGTCCAGTACGGTCCGATATCCCCGAGCATACGACCCAGCAGAACACACATTTGTCAGCCCCGAGATCCACCATAGTCACCATGTTCTTGACCGGTATCTCAGGTGCTTTTTCTGCATAGGCGTGATAGAGAGCAGCACTGTTATAGCCACGACCAAGTAAAACCCTGCTCTTTTCATGCAGTCATCCATCCTTCTACTTCAGCCTGTCTGGGAACATTACCCACGGATTTCACCTCACCGTTGATGACCACCGCAGGGGTTGAAAAAATGCCCATTTTGGCGATTTCCTGAAAGTCGGTTATCTTGGGAAGGGTGGCGTCAACACCCGTGGCAGCAACTGCCGCCGCAATAATTTTCTGGGTCTTTTCACAGGAGGCGCATCCAGGCCCGCATACTTTGATTTCCATTTTTTCCTTCCTTTCTTGTGTATGAAATAGTGTTCATCTAAAAAAAGGTTTAACTCTTTTCAGATAAATGACTGTCAAATAATCAGATTGAACAAGAAACCGGTAAAGAGAATCCCGCTGCCAACAACTCCGATAAAAACAGCAATCAATTTTGGTTTGAGTACCTTACGGAGGATAACCATCTCGGGTAGTGACAGGGCAATAACGCTCATCATAAAGGCCAGAACAGTGCCAAGGGCGGCACCCTTCCCCAGAAGTGCTTCCACCACTGGTACAATCCCTGCTGCATTGGAGTACATTGGGATACCAACCCCAACAGCAACGGGTACCGACCACCAGGCCTCTTTGCCCATGATAGAGGCCATAAAGGTCTCAGGCACATAGCCATGAATGGCGGCACCAACACCAATCCCGGCAACAACATAGATCCATACCTTGCCAACGATATCGCGTACGGCTTCACGGCCACGATCAATGCGGTCTGCCCAGGTAAGTTTTTCTTCAATTACTACTGCCTCAGCTGAGCGCAGTTCCTGCACCCAGTCCTCGATCCAATGTTCCAGTTTGAAACGACCAATGACCCAGCCAGAGAGTATGGCGATGAGAAGACCTGTTCCAAGATAAATGGCAGCTACTTTCCAGCCGAGC
>JAOZLO010000375.1 GCA_029934775.1 Desulfocapsaceae bacterium | reverse complement strand
AATTGGTTTGAACATGATGCCCTACGGGCAGGCTGAAGCTTTTTAGGCTGAAGGTATTTAGGCTAACAGCCTTCAGCCTGTCTTTTGCTAATGGAAAACTTAGTTTTTCCGATAAATTAAAATCATGGAAGCAGAGTCAAACCAGACCTTACTCCATATGTAACTACTCATGGGGTAAGCATCTGATCTTCTCTAACCTCAGTACTTGTAACTGTTTACAGGGTGCCGTAGATTTTTGCAGACAGGCCTGTGCTGCGTATAAGTCATACGTAAGCAGGCGTGACCGTGGAAAGATGCGGTGCCCCCGTGAGCAGTTACCACCATACTATAATTCAGTTGGTTTAGAATGTACCAATAAAAAATGGAATAGTGGAAAATAAAACAACAAGCTTTATTCTGCCACTGGCAGAACTTTTTTTCGATAAAGTGAATATTTTTTAGATTACCTTGATTTTTTTTTCGTCCACGGCGATAATTAATGTACCAACATCAGTAACCAACATATGCATCAACCTCTATTTAAACCTGTACAGGAGGGGAACGATGGCGACACAGAAGAACAATTCACTCCACTACCATATTACCTCAGTTAAAAAAGGCGAACGCGTCTTTGAAAATGCCTTTCAGAGTGTCAGCAGAATGGTTCTCGAGGGGGATATTGACAAAGTCATGGTTAATGGCAAGAACACCTTTGACTTCAAGGTATTCAGGAAAGGTAAGAAGCATATAATCGGTATGTATGATGAAATAAATTCGTTTGTTTCATTTGTCAAAGATGCCTCGGAGGGTGGGTCTTCCAAAGAGATGGCTTTTGTTCTGGTGGGAGAACCCGGCAACGGGAAGACTTTTCTGGTCGAATATCTCTGTAAAATGTACCGAGATTTTTTGTCTCTGCAGAACAACAGGAGATATACTTTTCGTTTTATCAATCTGGATAAGCTTGGATCATACGGTAACATCAAAACTATCGAATCTCAGACTTACGAGGATCCGATGGTCCTGGCAATGAACCTGCAGGAAACAACGGTCGATTCGGAGAAATATCTGAGAAGACGTTACAGGCTTTCTGAGGCAGGGATTGAAGAGTGGTATGAAAACTACAGGCCCCTCGGGGCATGTTCTGCCTACATATGGCTCAACATACGGGAGCATACCGGGGGAGACCTTGAGGAGATGCTCAAATTTATAGAAATTGTGCCAGTTCCGCTCGTGGAGAGTCTGGGAACTGTTACCGGCAAATATCCTGCCAAAGATAAAATCACCTCTTCAGCCGTGGATCTGCTGGGCGAAGAATCTATTCAGCGTCTTCTTCATATCATGGATACAAATAATCCGTATCGATTTGACCTGCGGAGAGGGGCACTTGCAAGGGTGGCCGGTGGTGGCATCCATTTCAGTGATGAAATTTACAAGAATAAAAAAGATCTTGTCCAGGTTTACCTGGGGATAATCCAGAATCGATGTGTTGAAATTGACGGCTATAAATGGCCCATTGATACCCTGATTGTGGCGACTAGCAATAACTCGGAATTCAATCGGTTCCTGGCCGAAAAAGAAGAGGCACCGATAGTTGACAGATGCCGTATCTGTTACGTTTCCCATAACACAGATTATGGATTACAAAGTCAACTGACTACATATGCTATCGGCAGTGAAAAGAAGACTACTCTCACCGGCGATGCTATGCATCAGGATCCAAATTTGAACTATGCTGCGTCGGTAGCGGTGGTTTTGACTCGCCTGCCAAGGTCAGAAAAGTTGACCCCTATAGAGACCATGAAACTTGCGGCGGGTGAAGTAGCGGGCGAAAAAAGTCTGAAAACCCTTTCGGAGGTAATCGATACACTCAGTCAGGAACATGATATCACAAAACGGTTTGGCCAGAAAGGTCTCGGACAGAGGAATCTCGGGCGTTCCGTGCAGTTGATGCTTGAGAGTTCTGAAACCAATGAAGGCAAATGCATGTTTGCTTATGACATTTTTAAGGCCATTGAGAGGGCGATTCTTGATTATGTTTCAGAGGCAAATGACAGGGCCAAGTTTCTCGATGACCTGAAGATCGCGAGAGGCCTCTACCGGGAACGGATAATGACGGAGATGTTCAATGCCTATATGGATGAACCTCTGGCAATTCGCAAGGATGTCATTAACTATGTCAATATGATCATAGGGATAGACGCAGAGAACTTGGGTGCTGATAAAATGTGGAAATACAAAAATCCCCAGACAGGAGAGCTGCAGGCCCTCAAAATTGATGAGCGATATATCAATTCTGTTGAAGATTGTCTCGGGCTGAAAACCAATGAGCAGAAAGATTCTTTCAGAACGTCTATTCGGAAAATATATGGTCAGAAAATTTCTGTTAAATCGGATTATGATTTTATGGATAACCTGGAGTTGGTTAAAGCGGTTACCGATGTCAGGTTGAAATCTGATATCGCCGGGTCGGGCAGTTTGATTGGGGCTCTTGCCAACCGAACGAATGAAGAAAATCAAAAGCTGTATGATCGTATGATTGAAACCATGCTCAATAAACTTGGCTACTGTACAACCTGTGCCCAGAAAACTATTGAGTACTTCTGCACACAGGTTGATGAAAACTGATGGCGCTGAAAAATGATATGAAAAAGAAACCTGAAAATCTTTATCATACCGTCCCTCCTCTCAATAAGCGGCAGTTGTCTGTCAATATGAAGGGAACAGAGGGAGTTTCCATAACATCAGTGCAGTCTCTTGATTATCTGCTTGCACGAGATAAACAGAGGGAAAAGGATGGTTTTCCCAGAAAAATTCGTGTTGGCAAGATGGTTAAACCCGGCCAGAACGGGGACGATAAAATCGTTATAGTTCCAACCACAGTTGAGGAAAAACTCCTTCACGATAAGGTGCGTATAGTTGAAGAGGGTGAAGGCGAGGGAGACGATAGCGGTGCGGGTGAAGGCGGGGCTGGTGAAGGAGAAGAGGGTGAAGTTATTGGAGAACAGCCGGTAAGGCCGGATCAGGGTGGACAGGGTGGGGCTGGCCAGGGCGATGGAGGTTCACATGATGTTGAGTCCAATGCCTACGACCTTGGCAAAATTTTGACGGAACAGTTTGAACTGCCGAATCTTCAGGATAAAGGAAAAAAACGATCACTTACAAAGTATACTTACGATCTAACGGATAAAAACCGGGGTTTTGGGCAGGTACTTGATAAAAAATCAACCCTTAAAAAGATAATTGAGACCAATATCAGCCTTGGGAGAATACAAATTGACAGGAGGATTGATCCTGTTGAACTGCTTATTTCACCAAAAGACAGGGTGTATAGAATCCTGTCTAAAGAAAAGGATTATGAATCCCAGGCAGTTGTCTTTTTTGTAAGGGATTATTCCGGCTCAATGGGAGGAAAACCGACCGAACTGGTGGTAAATCAGCATGTGTTAATTTATTCATGGCTGACGTATCAATATGAAAATCAGATAGAGACCCGTTTTATCCTGCACGACACAGAGGCGAAAGAAGTTGATAATTTCCAAATCTATTATAATTCAACGGTAGCGGGAGGCACGCAGGTATATACTGCCTACAAGCTGGTAAATGAAATTGTTGAGGAAGAAAATCTGGAGCGGGATAACAATATCTATGTTTTTCATGGAACCGATGGAGATGACTGGGATACAAAGGGAGATAAGGCCTTACCGGAGCTTGAAAAAATGCTCTACTATTCGAGCAGGGTCGGAATAACTATCGCTGAGAACGGGGTTGGTATTTCCGGTCAGACAGAAGTCTAAAAATACATTCTAA
>JAOZLO010000374.1 GCA_029934775.1 Desulfocapsaceae bacterium | reverse complement strand
AAATTGCAGAACTGACAGAACCCGGAGAGTATTTTGGTGAAATGGCTGCAATAACTGGTGAACAAAGATCTGCTTCTATCATTGCACAGGGAAGGTGTACTGTAAAACGTTATCCGGGGGATAAAATCAATGAGATCGTTGCAAAATATCCTGATATTACAAGTCAACTTTTTAAAACAATGACAATGAGGTTGTATAAATCAAATAAGATTATTTTGAAACTTGCCGGTGGTGCCGGGAGATCTCAAAGACCACCTTCGCCACCCAATACAATGCGATAGTGTAAATTCCAATCGTACAGTTTAGTTCCTGACAAAACAGCTCGTCGTCAATGAAAACATCCAGACAAGGCCGAATTCATATCATTTGCTTTCTTGATGGCAGTCCCGGACATGAAAAACAGACTCTAGGTATCATCAGGGCACTGGAAAAAAGAGTTAATGTAAAGACTACTAAAATCAAAATCGCCCGCCGCTCCTTTTGGCAAACCTTTTTGGGAATAGTCAGGCTGAATCTGCCAATATGCACGAATAACGGTATGAAGATTGTAAAGCCGGATCTTATCATTGGAACCGGCAGCCGAACTCATTTGTCAATTCTGCACTGCAAAAAAAAATTCAATATCCCTGCTGTAACATGTATGGCTCCGGATCCTATTTTTCGATTTCGATTTGATATCTGTTTTGTTCCTGTCCATGATGGTCTTGAGCAGAAAGGAAATATAATACTTACAGTTGGCCCGCCAAATTGTTCTATAAACAAAAAGCAGCACAGAAAAAATTGCGGATTGATCCTGATCGGAGGGATTGATAGAAAAAGTCATAGATGGAACAGTTCGGAACTAAAACTAAAAACAGAAAATATTGTTAAAAGGAAACCGGAAACTCAATGGCTGATATCTTCTTCACCAAGGACTCCTGATGACATGGTTTTAATGCTGGAAGAAATATCTCGTCGCTATCTTAATGTCACCTTTTATAATTTTAAGGACACTGAACCTGGATGGGTCGAGCAACAGTATGATATTTCGACTACTGTATGGGTTACAGCTGACTCCGTTTCAATGATATTTGAAGCGCTGACAGCCGGTTGCAAAGTCGGAGTTCTTCCTGTTGACTGGAAAAAACAGACCAATAAATTTCTGCAGGGTATAACATACCTGGAGGAAAGGGGATTTATTCTACCTTACGAGAGATGGTTTAATCAGAATGGTACATGGGTTGACCATGACAATCTTAATGAAGCACAGAGATGTGCTGATACTATATTGAAACGATGGTGGCCGACAAACTGACAGTAGTACAGGTACTGCCCGAACTTGACGAGGGTGGTGTTGAAGGAGAAACAGTAGATCTTGCCGTTTATCTGGCGGACATTGGCTATAAATCTATTGTTATTTCAGGTGGTGGACGTCTAGTCCCGCTGCTCGAAGAGAGTGGGGTTTTGCATATTCATTGGCCATATATTGGAGAGAAGTCTGTTCGCTGTCTCCAGTACGTTTCAAAACTCAGGCGTTTTCTCTGTGAGGAGAAGGTTGATATTCTACATCTGCGATCCCGGTTACCTGCATGGATCGGTTATTTGTCCTGGAAGCTCATGCCTGAGAATGCAAGGCCCAGCCTGATAACTACATTTCACGGGTTCTATTCGGTAAACTCCTATTCAGCTATTATGACGAAAGGAGAGAGGGTAGCCGCAGTTTCTGAAACCATAAAAGAGCATATTTTAGAGAACTATAACGTTGACGAAAAAAGAATTGATCTGATTCATGGCGGGTTTGACAGCAAAGTATTTTCACCAGAAAATGTAACTGAAGATCGTGTCAGTTTTCTACGTAATAAATTGAACCTCTCCTCCCAGGACATCCCGGTTATAATCCTTCCCGGCAGGTTGACACAATGGAAGGGGCAGGATCTGTTTATTGAGAGTCTTGCTCTTATCAAACATCTCGATTTTATAGCACTTTGTATAGGTGATACAGAAGAAAACCCTTCCTATAGCAGAAAGTTACGGGAGAAAATTAAGCATCACGGTTTGACAGAAAAGGTTAAACTCGCAGGACATTGCAGTGATATGCCTGCTGTCTTTATGCTGGCGGATGTAGTGGTTTCGGCCAGTTCCACCCAACCTGAAGCATTTGGGAAGGTGGCTATAGAGGCAATGGCCATGGAAACACCGGTTATAGCGACAGCACACGGTGGCAGTCTGGAAACAATTTTGCCGGGGGAAACCGGTTGGCTGGTCCCCCCTCTTGATCCGGAAAAACTTGCTACTGCTGTTGAGGAAGCAATATCTGATCATGAAAAGGTGAAAAGATTAGGGCTGCAGGGGAAAAAGTGGGTGAATAAACACTTTACTGCTTTAAGTATGTGTAGGAAAACTGTTCAACTTTACCATGATATTCATAATACTAAGTTGTCTCGCACAAAATCCAGATCGTTGACAGTTATGCAATTGCTGCCTGAACTTGAGAGTGGAGGAGTTGAGAGGGGTACGCTCGAGATGGGACGGCATCTGGTGATGAAAGGCCATCGATCATTAGTTGTTTCTGCAGGTGGCAGACTTGTTGATCAGCTGGAGAAGGATGGGAGTGAGCATATCGAAAAAAAGATTGGTTCGAAAAACCCGATTGCACTCTTATATATTTTGCCACTCAGGCGGCTCATGAAAAAAGAGAAGGTGGATATTCTTCATCTTCGTTCAAGGATGCCCGCATGGATAGGATATATTGCCTGGAAAAGTATCCCCAGAAAACATCGGCCGGTACTTATAACGACTTTTCATGGTTTTTATTCTGTTAACGCATACAGTGCAATAATGGCAAAAGGAGAGGGTGTTATTGCCATTTCAAAGAGCATTAAAAAACATATTATCGAAAATTATGGTCGAAAAACTACTATTAAACTAATTTTTAGGGGTGTTGATACCGATTATTTTGATTCCGAAAAGATTGAATCATCTCGAAAGCAAGAGCTAGCAAAAATATGGGAACTTGATGAGGGAAGAAAAGTTCTTATGTTACCCGGACGATTGACAGAGTGGAAGGGGCAGGAGTTATTTCTAAAAAGCCTGCTCCTTGTTAATAAATCTGATTTAGTTGCTGTTCTTGTTGGGGATACTTTGGATAATCCCGGGTATACAGCTGAACTCGAAGAACTTATAGAAAAAAATGCTTTAACTGGAACAGCACGTCTTGTAGGGCATTGCAGTGATATGCCGGCAGCTTTTATGCTGGCCGATATTGTTTTATCCACATCTTCTCTGGAACCGGAAGCCTTCGGCAGAACCACTGTTGAAGCAATGGCAATGGGAAAACCTGTGATTGCAACAGCTCATGGCGGGAGTCTTGAAACTGTAGTAGATGGTGAAAATGGATGGCTAGTCACCCCATCAGATGAAAAACAACTGGCCAAAGCCATTAAGAAAGCTTTGGCAATGGACAAGGACGAGTTGGATCGTATGGGGGGGAAAGGAAAAGCGAGGGTAATCAAGAATTTTACAGCTCAGGCTATGTGTGAACAGACAGAAGCGTATTATCGTGAGCTTTTAGCGGCTACCGGTGATCGCACTGTTTGTAATTGATTCCGGGCAAAACCGGGAGTTTATAACTTCTTTTCATCCTGACTGAAATGGTTGTTCAGAAATTCACATTCCTGTGGGGAAAGATCATATTTAAGTTCGACCTGCTGAAGTAACTGCCATCGATTTTTTCCCGGGGATTCGAGTAGCCGTTCTGAGAATTCCTTAATGGCTTTTTTCATTTTATCTCCGGGGGGATGCATTGCATACT
>JAOZLO010000373.1 GCA_029934775.1 Desulfocapsaceae bacterium | reverse complement strand
TGTTGCAGTGGTATGACGGCGGATACCGGTCCTGTCCACGCTGCACAGTCTGAGCACCGCTCTCCTTCCAATCAGTGTTCCCACTGTGAAATTTGTCTTGAAGAACTTGAACAGACCGACGAGCTTATTGTTCAACCCACTCCCTCAATCGAAATTTGCGGGCCACAGATAGAATCTATATTGTCTCCAAATTTTCCTGGGAGAACACTTCCTGTTTTTTTTGTCCCATTTTTTTTGACTGACCCTTCCCCCGCTTTGTATATTTCCAACTGTTCTTTCCTCATTTAAAAATATCGCTGTAAAGTAATATTCATGATGCAGGATTGTCTCTGACAATTATTGAGCAACCCCTTGCATAACTCGTCACGATATTTTTTTCTAAAGAGGATTGATATGCAGAAAAGAAACTTTTTTACTCTACTGTTCACCCTTCTGGTATGTTTTTTTATTTTCCCCGTTACCACCAGCCACGCGGGATTCAGTCTTTTCGGCCAGCATAAAACAGTCAAGGCTGTTGATGGGGAGGTGATGATCCCTATGACGGATGTCAACGACGGAATTGCACACTATTTCACCTATAAGAGTAATGGCAAAAAGATTAATTTCTTTATCGTTAAAAGTACCGATGGCGTGATCCGAGCTGCTTTCGATGCCTGTGATGTCTGTTTTCCTGCAAAAAAAGGATACACTCAACAGGGTGAATTCATGATCTGCAATAATTGCGGCAGAAAATTCCATTCTACACGGATAAATGTGGAGAAGGGAGGCTGTAACCCGGCTCCGTTACAAAGAAAAGAACGCGATAATAAGGTGATTATTACGGTTGCCGATATGCTTACCGGTATACGCTATTTTTAGTACCTTACTCTTATAACCCTGTCAAAAAAAGCAAGAAACCGAGGAGAGTACATTAAAATTATGTGGGTACATATACCCCTTGAGGGGTGTTAGGAGCTGTCCATGAATATATTGACTATTCCGTTGAGAAATATCAGACGCAGACCATCAAAAACCCTGCTGCTTCTGCTGGTGTTTTCCCTGGGGGTGATGTCGATTGTCGCTCTCTATCAGGTTTCACTGGTGGTCGGCCACAGTCTTGAGAAAAAGCTGACCACTTTTGGCGCCAATATGATCATTTCACCAGCCACCGAAAAACTGAGTGTCAGTTATGGCGGTTTTCATATGGGTGATATGCTGGTTGATGTACAAAGCCTGCCAGAAGAAAGAACCATTGCGGCAATTCGATCCATTGAATTGAAAGACCGCATCAGTGCGGTAGCTCCCAAGCTGGTGACGATGACCAAAGTGAATGATACAGCCGTAGCCCTGGTTGGCGTTCGCTGGCATGATGAGCGTGGAATTAAGAGTTACTGGGCGGTGAGAGGCGAGTTTCCATCAGCCCCAGATCAGATTCTGGTGGGGAGTAAAGCTTCAGCCAAACTGGGTCTGGCTCTCGATGATAAGACGATTATAGTTGGACAGGATTTTACCGTTTCAGGTATTTTGCATGAGACTGGTGGCGATGATGACACTGTTATTTTAATGAATATCGACACATTACAAGCCTTACTAGACCGACAGGATGCCACGAGTTTTATCGAGGTTGCCGCTCTCTGTTCCGGTTGTCCCATTGAGGATATCGTGGCGCAAATTCGTCAACAACTCCCCAATGCTGAGGTCAAAGCCCTGCAGAACGTTGTGAATCAGAGAATGGCTTCTGTCCAGTTTGTCCAAAAACTGGCACTCTCTATCAGTCTTGTTATTTTGGTGACTGCAGCTTCCATGGTTGCCCTCTCAATGCTCTCGGCAGTGAATGAACGGAAAAAAGATATCGGAATACTGCGCTCTCTTGGCTATGGGAAATCGCAGATATTTATTATTTTTTGTCTTGAGGCGGGATTTGTCGGTGTACTGTCAGGTGTGGTCGGTTACCTGGGCGGTTTTGGTGCGAGTTTTAAGGCCCTGGAATTTTTAAGCCTGTCTGACGGTGTATCACCTGTTTTTTCTGTCACCCATCTGTTGCTTGCCTGTGCGGTTTTTGGCTTTATTACAATTGTCGCCGCTGTGTATCCTGCCTGGAAGGGCGCCGGAGTAGAACCATCGACTGCACTTATTGCACTGTAGGAGGGAACATATGCTCTGTGCAAAAAACATTACTAAGAAATTTGCCTCTAACGGCAGCGTGGTGCCAGTATTGAAGGAGGTTTCTGTGGATATTGCTGAAGGCGAATTTGTCTCGATTGTCGGCAGATCCGGTTCCGGTAAAACAACTCTGCTGAATATTCTCTCCACTCTGGTGCGAGCCGATGATGGAGAATTGTATTATCAGAACAACAATCTCTCAACACTTTCTGAGTCCCACCTCAATCGACTCAGGCAGGCCGACTTTTCGGTTATCTTTCAGTTTCATCATCTGCTGCCATATTTCACTGTACTGGAGAATACACTCCTGCCTTTTATGCGATCTCTCAGGTCCGTGAATAAAGAGGCGGTGCAAAAGGCACACCAGTGTCTTGACAGAGTAGGACTTGCCGATAAGGCTGATCGCCTGCCCGGTAATCTCTCTGGTGGTGAGCAACAGCGTGTTGCTATTGCCAGGGCCCTGGTGAAGTCGTCGAAGGTACTTTTTGCCGATGAACCTACCGGCAGTCTGGACAAGGCCACCGGTAAACAAATAATGGGATTGCTTTCAGAACTGCACGAAGAAGGCCTTACGGTGGTGATGGTGACTCATGAGCCGGCCTATGCCCAATTGGCCGAAAGGATAGTCACGATCGAAGATGGTTTGATTTCATCTCCGGCGGACAGGCATTTTTTTCTATGAAAGCATACTTTTCAGGAAATTATTTCCCGGAAATTCTGAAGACAGTTTTTACCTTTGCCCGGACAGTCTCTGTTCCTGGAGAAATGGTTTTTCCATTAGCTCTTGCACCCGCCATCTCCATGCTGAGAACAGCATTTCTCGGTGCTCTTGAAAAGGAATCAATTTCTTCTATTAGTAACGGTTCCAGAACTTGAGCTCCCAAAGCTCCGGCAAGTGACAGGGCTTTCTCTCTTGCTTTTTTAACAGCGGCAACCCGTGTTTCATCCTGAATAGCAATTCTGTTTGATAGAGCGAATGTTACGGAATTAATTGTTAGATTGTCAAAGTCAGCAAGTTGTTTCCAGTAGCTCAGATAGTCGTTAAGCTCTGTTATTTTAAAACTGATATTTGTAAATGCGAAATAACCTTCCTTGATCCTGCTATTATTACGGCGCACTATATTTTCATTCAACTGCATTCTTGATGTCTTTACATTATCTGCTGAAAGGCCGGATGATTTGAGATAACTCAAAACACTCAATACATCATCAGAGTGCTTTCTTGATACTTCAGTAACGGTTCCGCCCATAGTCTTTATCGCAAGATTCCAATGAAGTTCATCTGGAGCCACCTCTTTTTCCGCTGTACCAAAAACGACTACGTGAGGGGCATCAAATTCTGCCTGACAAAAAGATAAAGGGAAGAGAATCAGCAATAGTTGAATAAAATATTTCATAACTTCTCCTGCAACTATTTAAGAATAGGTAGAGTTTGACAACATCGTCCATGATGGATTTTTAAGCAGTATTTTTTGTAAGAGCCAACCTGCCTTTCCGCAGGTAGCATTCTATGGTTGTATAATTTATGTAGCCATATGTCTATCGAATTATTTAATGGCCATCAATTGACAGAAAACAGAAAAGCAGGTAAACGTGTCAGAAGTAAGGCACTAAAGGAGGAGATATCTCTATGGATAGGGAATATTCATTT
>JAOZLO010000043.1:3941-12025 GCA_029934775.1 Desulfocapsaceae bacterium | reverse complement strand
TACGCTCTTTGGGATATGTTGTTGGAGAGGTGGTTACAACAGGGGAAGAGGCAGTTGAACGTGTCGGCCAAGAGCAGCCGAACGTAATCCTGATGGATGTGACCCTGGCCGGTGATATGAATGGTATTGAGGCGGCAAAACAGATTAAAACTGAGTATGGGGTACCTGTTATTATATTCAGTGGTTATGCAGATGATTCATTTCAGGAACAGGCCCGGCAGGCTGACCCTGTAGCTGTACTGGATAAGATGGGGCCATTCTCCGATATCACTGATGCGATTGAGATGGCGTTGAAACAGGAGTAAAAAAAGAAAAACGTAAATCACAGAGGTCACACAGAGGACAGAGATTTTTCTCTCTGTCCTCTGAGGTGAGAGAACGGGTCTTTTTATTGATGACACTCAGTGTAGGGTTTGGTACTTTCGTTCGTTTAAGAAAAATGATGCAATTTTCATATCCAGGATAAAAACAGGTTTTATTCTGGATATAATTTTTTATCAAACTAACAGGAGGGAATAAGTATGAAAAAAATCAGTTTGTTTATATGTACACTCTTTTTAGCAGGACTCGTGTTTTCTGGCCCGGTTTTCTCGGCTGAGAGAATATTCTTTGGTATAGCAACCGGTGGCACCGGTGGCACTTATTATCCCCTGGGCGGCATGCTTGCTCAGATGATATCTAATAAGGTTGTCATTGACGGGAAAAAATTGTCAGCTACCGCTGAAACTGGAAATGCATCTGTTGCGAATGCCACCCTTCTCAGCCGTAACGGCATTGAGTCTGCCTTTGTTGCTGCAGATATTTTAGATGCTGCCTACAAGGGGATCAAACAATTTAAAGGTAAAGATCTGAAAAACCTTCGTGCTCTTGGAGCCCTCTATCCTGAAACAGTCCAGCTGGTTATCAGGAAGAAAGCAGGTGTTAAGACATTCGCCGATCTTAAAGGAAAATCTATTTCATCAGGTTCTCCCGGTTCGGGTCAGTGGCAGCTTTTAGGGGATCTTCTGGTTTCATACGGCCTGGATAGAAAAAAAGATATTTCAGAAGATTATTCTTCCTTTTCCCAGTCTGTTGAAAAAATAAAAGACGGGAACCTTGATGCCTCTCTCATAACAGCAGGTGCGCCAACAGCATCTGTTCTTGAACTTGCCAACCACCACGATATCATTATTCTTCCTCTGACTGGTCCCGCCATCAAAGATCTACAGAAAATTCAGCCTTATTATGCTGACGCAATTCTTCCTGCAAATACATATAAAGGGCAGACCAGTGATGTGAAAACAATTGCAGTAAGGGCTATCTGGGCGACCCATGATAAGCTGGATGACGAAACTGCATACAATGTGGTAAAAGCCCTGTATGAAAATACTGACATTCTTGCCAAGGTCCATGTGAAAGGCAAAGAAATATCTCTTGAAAAGGCGTTAGAGTCGGTTTCTATTCCAATTCATCCTGGTGCCGAAAAGTACTACCGTGAAAAAGGACTCATCAAGTAAGAGAAAAAGAGTTGCTGCAGGCGTGTTGGTTATCTTTCTGACCGCCTGCATTTCATTAAGTAGTTACGGTCTTGACGACGAATTTCTGCAACTGGTAGTCACTCAATTTCCAGTTCAGAAGGAATTGGGAAGATATTGTCTTGGGCCGGAGCAGACATTTTCTCTCTCATTTATTCATTCTGTTTCTCGAACCCCGGTTACGGATGTGTATGAAATCCGGGCCGGAAAGATCATTCAGACAAAAGAAATATTTAAAGCCCATGGTGCCGGGCTTCCTTCCAATACAGAAGAACCTGATGCAATTTCCTGGGAGACAACAAAGGATACGTTTATCCTTCATATGGAAAGGCTTATTCCAAAACTTGTGGTAAGAACTGATAAAGTATACAAAAATCGCCTTATCCTGACCTCCAGAATCATAGATCTTAACCAGTGGGCTGACCAACCCCTTTTTATTTATGTTGAAAATGGGACTTCTTTATAAAAGGTATCCCTACGGTTCCAAGGAAGAGTAATGATAGATGATAAAAAACATAGAGATGTTGGTTCCCTCACCCAGGATTCAGATGGGGAACAGCTGTTATATGATGTACAGATAGAAACAATTGTTAAGAAATATGATGCTGAATCCAATTTCAGAGACCTCGGTGGGATAACAGCAAAAATTACAGGAGGCCTCTGCATTATCCTGAGTCTTTTCCATATTTATACCGCCGGATTTGGTCTTCTCAATGAAGTTACGCACAGAACAGTCCATCTTACCCTGGTACTGGGGCTCGTTTTTCTCGTCTTTCCACGACAGTCACCGAAGAAAAAGATTACCGATTGGGGATTTGGTCTCTGTTTTGCTGGTTTTTATCTTTTTCTTGCATGGCAACTGACCAATCGATTTTCAGACCAGATGCCTCTTTTAGGGAAAGTTGCTTTGATGGTATTGATTTTGTTTTTTGCCATTACAGCTCTGCCCCTTAGACAACTTAAAGGTGAAGGAGATGCTCTCTCTTTTGTTGACTGGCCCCTGGCGATAGCGGGTGGTGGCTTTTCTCTGTATTTGATCGTTTTTTTCGAAAATATTTTCATTACTAATATTGGCTTCCCAGTACTTCCTGATTACATCATGGGGCTTATTGCAATTATCATGGTGACGGAAGCCTGTCGGCGAGTTATGGGTAATACTTTGCCGACCATAGGTGCTGTATCGCTTTTGTATGCGGTGGTAGGACCGTGGCTGCCGGGAGTACTTGCCCACAGGGGATATGATATCGTTCGAATTGTCGAACATCTCTATCTTGGCACTGAGGGGATTTATGGTGTTGCGGTTGGGGTTGTTGCTACCTATGTATTTCATTTTGTGCTGTTCGGGGTGATGGCCCAGGCTTCAGGATTAGGCCAGCTTTTTATTGACCTTGCCACTATATTAGCTGGAAAATATTCGGGAGGCCCTGCCAAAGTTTCAGTCGTCTCCTCCGGCTTTTTTGGAATGATTTCCGGCTCTCCAATTGCAAATACCGCCACTACCGGTTCCTTTACAATTCCCATGATGAAAAAAAATGGTTTTACTCCGACCTTTGCATCGGCAGTAGAAGCATCCGCCTCCTGCGGTGGGCAGGTCACACCTCCTATAATGGGAGCATCTGCATTTGTTATGACTGAGATGCTGGGGGTACCGTATAATGAAATCATTCTTATTGCCATTATTCCTGCTCTGTTTCATTATCTTGCCATTTTCAGCATGGTTCATCTGGAAGCCAAACGTCTTGGCCTGAAAGGTATGGCAAAAGAGCAGATCCCTCAGATAATGTATGTAATCAAACGATCATGGCATCTGATGATTCCTCTGACTGTTATGGTTACTCTTCTTCTCATGCAGTTTACTCCATATCTTGCAGCCTTTTGGGGCATTATTCTGACAATAGTCTGTTCTTATATTCCTTATATTACGGGGAAACTTGGAATTGGGGATTTGGATGATTCTCAAATAATGACACCAAAAAGGATTGTAAAAGGTCTTGATGACGGGGCCAGATATGCCCTGGCCATTGGTGCTGCCTGTGCCTGCGTAGGTTTTATACTTGGTGTTTTGACACTGACCGGTATGGGCTTTAAGTTTTCCGGTGCTGTCCTGGATATTGCATCTAGCGCAGGAATGTTTTTTTCAAATATTGTCCCCTTCGGTCTTATAACCGCCCAAACGTCTACCCTGTTTTTTGGTCTGATCATGGTCGCTATTGCCTGTATCATCATGGGTGCAGGAATTCCCACCACCCCGTGCTATATAATACTGGCATCTATTGCCGGGCCGGCTCTCAGCGATCTCGGGGTGCCTTTGATTGCCACACATTTTTTTGTATTTTATTATGGTGTTCTGGCCGATGTTACACCGCCCGTAGCTTTAGCGGCGTATGCGGGCGCAGGGATAGGCGGGGCAGATCCGATGCGGACAGGGGTGACGGCATTTCGCCTTTCCATGGGAAAAGCTCTTGTTCCTTTTATGTTTGTATATGCGCCCAGTATGCTCTTTATCGATTTTAGCTGGGCTGAGTTTTCGCTGGCAATGATAAGTGGGATCGTTGGAATCATCTCCTTATCGGCGGCTTATATTGGTTATTTTAAAACCAAAATCCATTTATCTGGTAAAATTTTATTAACTGTTGGTGGGTTGCTCCTGGTTTCAAGCAAATTGTCCGTAATTCTGGTGGGGACAATTCTTGTTCTTATCGTACTGTTGCCTAAATATTTTGGAACTGGCAGTCTGCGATCGATAAAGGCGGGCAGTGGATGACAGTGTGTGCTTATCATTGCAGCCCGTTGTCTGGTTCATTGATGGAAAGATTTTGACTTCTATCCTGCTGTTTCTTATTGTTTTTTTCTCATCGGTTTGGAACAGCGTCAGATTGGAAACAGCCTAAAAATAATAGCGGAGGAAATTTATGTCGAATCATAATCTTTTTGATGTCTTTAAAAGAATGCCAAAAAAAGTTAATATTGGTGATATTAGCATACGTGACGGTCTTCAGCATGAGGAACACTTTATCCCTACCAGGGCCAAAACTTTCTATCTGCAGGAGCTGGCTTTTGCCGGTGTCAGGCGCATGGAGGTGACCAATCTTGGCAATCCACGCAATATGCCTCAGTTTGACGATGCCGAAGAACTGCTTAAAAGTGTCCACAGTGATATTTTTAAAAAACGTCTGATTAAACGCGGTCTCAAGCATGAAGATATCGAATGGACCTGCATAACGATCCGCGAAAGTGCGGTTGATCGTGCCATCGAGATGAAGAAGCGTGGCTATGGTCCTGACCGGCTTCTGATGATGGTTTCAACTGATGAACAGCACCATTTTGCCAATTCAGGCGCAACTCTCCCGCAGTATTGGCGAGAGGCAGAGCGCTGCATTAAAAAATGTCATGATGCCGGCATCAAGATGTGTGGTACGGTCAGCACTATCTGGGGCAGTCCGATATCAGGGCCAACCCGATTTGAAGATGCAGTTGAATTTACACGCCGCTGGCTCAGTATTGGAGCAGATGATATTGAACATGCAGATCATGACGGGTCAGCTCCACCGGACAGAGTTTATCGTTATTTTTCAATGATCCTTGACGCTCTGCCGAATCCGGATCTGCATATCGGCCATTTTCATGTGACTCGAGGCTGGGGCAATGCTAATGTTCTGGCTGCCCTGCAGGCGGGAATAAACAATTTTGAAGCTACTCTTGGTGGCATTGGTGGCCAACCCGCTAACTTTGTTGACGGTGTACCTGGCCTGGGCACCGGATCATACTACTATAAAGATCCTAATGTTGTTGGCCTTTCCGTACTTGAAGATATGGTGGTCATGATGGATGAGATGGGTATCGATACCGGTATTAATATCGATCGCCTCCTTGAGCTTGGAGAGATGATGGAAAGAACGATTGGCCGTCGGCTACGTTCAGAATCAATTCTTAATGGCCGTATCCCAAAAGAAGCCAGGGAAGGATTCAAGCGTCCCCAATTGCCAAAAATCAAAGAGAAGAGTGGTGAAAAACCTGGCCAGTTGATTCCAGAAGAATGGCCTGAAGTTGCCGAGATCCCAGCTGCGGTTCTGGGCAAGTAGGCACATTTTTTTTGAAGATGATGTTGTATAACTCAGGTGTAGCATCTTTTGAGATCTGACCTGAGTCATGACAACCACTCATGTTGTTGGCTGTAAGCGCGGTGCTTATGTACGACACCGCGTTGAGGACCAATTTCCCAGTTTCTCGGGAAGCTTCCTCTTGAATGATCACCTTAAATTGATACTCAATCTGCAGTGGGGGATTGTTGCTTTTAAAAATGTGTTTCCTTCAGGTTTCATACCGGATCGACTATAGAAATTAAGAGCCGATTCACGTGCATCGCACCATAAGTGAGATATCCCGTTCTTTTTTGCTGCGGAAATAACTTCGGTTAACAGCTTGCTGCCTATGCCTTTACCTTGATACTCTGTAATTGTTGCAAACTTCCTGAGTCTTGCACTTCTCCCTTCAGGAAATACTGAGCCTACCGAAACCAGTTTTTCATTTACAAATGCACCATAGTGATATGCTTCTGTATCTCCTTCGACATGGCAAAATTCCGGTGGTTCGTTCGGCCATAAGACCTGCTGCCTGATCGGTATAGTTTCTTTCCAGTGAATCTTCTGGATTTTCATTCCTGTAAACTCCTTTTGAACATAATGCCCTTTGGGCAGGCTGAAGGCTTTTGGGCTAACAGCCTTTAGTCTGTCTTTTGCTGATGGAAAAATTTCGTTTTTCCGATTCATTAAAATAGGCTTAACTTGTTAACTATTTGGTATTTTAAATAATTTTTTTTTAATGACAGTCTGCCTCTTTGTTTGGTATTCTTTGTGGTTGTGGATAATAATACTTTCCTGCTTATTAACGTCTTGAGAGCATAGCCTTTTTTGTGTTTTTTGGCTACATGTCAGCTCTGAACTGAATCTCGATATCGGGGTTGGAATTATACTAAGAGAGAATATTATGAGCGAACTTTTCAAAACCGTGTTTTTTCAGAACCACCAGGATCTTGGAGCAAAAATAGTCGAATTTGGGGGTTGGGAGATGCCTATTCAGTATCCTGAAGGGATTATTAACGAACATATGGCTACCAGGAAAACAGCCGGAATATTTGATGTTTCACATATGGGACGTCTTTTATTCAAAGGGAAAGATGCGGTGCCGTTTTTGCAGCATGTTCTGACCAATAATGCCATGGCACTGGATATTGGTGAAAGTCAATATACCCTGATTCAGAATGAAAAGGGCGGTGCTATTGATGATGCGTATTTATACAGGTTCAAAAAAGATGAGTACCTGCTGGTTGTCAATGCATCTAATAGAGAAAAAGATGTATCACATTTCAATACACATCTACCGCAGTTTCAGGATGTTGAAATGAGTGACAGGACCTTTGAGACGGCCATGATTGCTCTTCAAGGGCCCCTTTCAAAATCCATTATTGAACAAGTTGTTACGGATGGTGCCCTGCCTGAACCTTCCAGAAATTGTCTGGGTGTTGTGAATATTGATGGTGTGGAAGTTTCTCTTGCCAGAACCGGGTATACAGGTGAGCCGATAGGATTTGAGCTTTTTATAGAGAATGAACATGCTGTTGCTATCTGGGAACTGCTATTGGAAAAAGGTGCAGTACCTATTGGCCTGGGTGCGCGGGACACTTTAAGACTTGAGGCCTGTCTGCCTTTGTACGGGCATGAATTGGGGTTGGACAAAGGCGGCAACGAAATTCCCCTGTTTGCATCTAAACTATCTAAATTTGCGGTCAGTTTTTCACCACTGAAGGGCGATTTCATAGGGAAAGATGCTCTTTTTCAACAACATCTTGCCTTTAAAAATATTATGAACCAGCAATTTGATAATATTTTTCATTTGCCAAAGGTGGTCATGGCCCTTGCCATTACAGGCAGAGGAATCGCAAGGGAAGGGTTCAAGGTATTTTCTGGCGATAGACAGGTGGGGTATGTGACATCCGGAACCCTGGTCCCTTATCTGGAACCTCGGGGAAGTGGTCTTGACTCTGAGTTTAGGGAAGATCCCAAAAGAAGAGCTGTAGCAATGGCATTGATTGAAAGCCATATTCTTGAGGGAGAGACCCTTGAAATAGAGATAAGGAAAAAACGATGTGAGAGTATTGTCGTTCCCTATCATATGAGTTCTGAGGCCCCACCTTTTGTTCGATCCATCCCACAGGACCAATTGAATAGTACAAAAAAAATCAGAGATGATAAAAGCGGGCTCCGTCCTGCCAGGCAACTGGTATCAAAAGCATTGTACAACCATCGCTGGCGGCAGAAAGAGTGTATAAACCTTATTCCATCGGAAATGAGCCAGTCGTACCTGTCCAGGCTGTTGTCAATCAGCGATCCGGTTAATCGCTATGCTGAGCATAAAGAAATAAAAGCCTTTTGTGGTGAAGATGTTTTTTATTATCAGGGAACTGAATTTATCGGGGAAGTTGAAAATCTATTAAATGCTGAATTTCAAACCTTCTTTGGCTGCAGGAATATCGAATCAAGAAATATTTCTGGTCAGATGGCCAATGCCGCT
>JAOZLO010000043.1:0-3931 GCA_029934775.1 Desulfocapsaceae bacterium | reverse complement strand
GTTGTAGATTTTCTTAACCGGACAGACAGGAAAAGTGAGCAGAGACGAATCCGTAAAATCATGAACAATCATATCATCAAGGGAGGGCATTTAAGTGCTCAACCCATGGGAGCACTTCGTGATTTTGTGGCGCGGGATCCGAAAACAGAAAAACCGGCGGTTATCAATTTTCCAGTGGAAAAAAACAATCCTTATAAAATAGATATTCGCGCGTGCGAACAAATCATTAAAGAACACCAGCCGGAGCTTGTTATTCTTGGTAAAAGTATGATTATTCACAAAGAGCCGGTGACTGAAATTCGAAAGCTTGTTGATGAATTTTCTCCGAATTGTATCGTACTGTACGACATGGCTCATGTTCTGGGTCTTTATGGTTCTCATTTCCAGGAACCCTTGAAAGAAGGCGCACATATCATAACCGGATCAACTCACAAAACCTATTTTGGTACCCAGCGTGGTGTGATTGGCTCTGATTTTGCCGAGGAAGATATGGAATATGGTTTGTGGGATGCTGTCCAGAGAAGAACGTTTCCTGGAAGTGTAAGCAATCATCATCTCGGAACTATGACAGGATGTCTGCTGTCTGCCTATGAAATGAATCATTTTAAAGAAGAATACCAGAAGTCGGTCATTTCAAATGCAAAAGCATTTGCAAGAGCTTTGAAAGATCAAGGGCTTGATGTTGCCGGAGATCCTGACATATCTTTTACCGATACCCACCAGGTTATACTAAATGTGGGTTATGGGAAAGGGGCAAAAATTGCACGGACACTTGAAGAGAATAATATCATAGTTAATTACCAGGCGACTCCTGCTGAAGAGGGATTTACCGCATCGGGTGCCCTTCGAATGGGGGTGGCGGAAATGACCCGGTTCGGGATGAAAGAAAAAGATTTTGTTGAACTGGCGGGACTGATGGCGGATCTCATCAAAAATGGATCAGCCGTTAAAGATGATATCACCACATTCAGGAGTGGCTTTTTGGAAATGCAATTTTGTTTCAAAGAAGACGAATTTGAGGATGTGACATCAACTTTGTTTGAGGCTTTAAAGTAGACATATTGAGTTATTGGTACTCCAGGGCCACCTTTGCCGCCTGTCCGCGGACAGCCAGCCAGGAACAATCTCAAGCTGCGTTAAATGAAAATATTTCAAACATGTTGGATAATAGACACTATTTATTGTGAAGAGGGATTCAAAGTATGTCTGTACTGAAAAAGCTTCTAAAGCAGGGGATTATTTTTGACGGTGCCATGGGGTCGATGTTAATCGATGCTGGTTTGCAAGGTGGTCAGACGGTAGAAGAATGGCTTTTGGAAAAACCTGAAGAGATTAGCAGGGTACATCAAGCATATGCAGATGCAGGTGCTGAAGTGATCACCACTGCGACTTTTGGTGCCAACAATATTAAGTTGGAAAAAGCAAATCTAATGGAAAAAGGGGAGCTTATAAACAGCACAGCGGTCAAGCTCGCCAGGCGTGCTGCTAAAAATGGTTGTTTTGTCGCTGGTAATATCGGTCCTTCCGGCGATCTACTGCATCCAGCGGGCAATCTGTCGGTTGAGGCAGCTAAAGACAGTTTTGCCACCCAGGCTGCTGTGTTGGCAGATAATGGTGTTGATTTTTTCTTGATCCAGACATTTTATGATCTTCAGGAACTTTTGACGGCCGTCGCAGGAGCTCAGTCTGTAAGTGATCTGCCCATTTTTGCCACCATAACCTTTCAGGAAAAGAAAAATGGGTTTGTGACCATCATGGGTAACAGAGTGGAAGAGAGCATGAAACAGCTGGCAGATGCAGGTGTTTCTGTGGTGGGAGCAAATTGTTCTATTGGTAGTAGTGCTATGGTGAGGTTGGCTGGCGAAATGCGGAAAGCTGTTTCAATTCCAGTGATGGCTCAACCTAATGCGGGGCTACCCTTGCTCAAGAGTGGTGTAGCTGAGTATAACGAAGACGCAGACATTTTTTCGGATAATATGCTGCGAATCCAGGCTTTGGGTGTTGAGGCTCTCGGAGGATGTTGCGGATCTACACCGGAGTATATTCGCAGTATGGTGAAAAAACTAAGAAACTATCCTCACGGGGTCGTCCCCTTTTAAGGGCCTTCCTGAGGCCTCACGCTGCGGGAGGAGGTTCGCTGACAGGAATATGGTTGTTCGTGTGGATTTATTTAAAAACTAGAATCCGATTGGTTTAAAAATTCAAGTTCCTCCTCAGTAGATTCTCTTCCAAGGGCTTCGTTTCTGTGTGGATATCGACCAAATTTTTCAATTATTTGTTTATGCTTTATTTCCCACTCTAGATTTGACTCCATTCCATATTGGCGATATAGATCTTCCGCAACTTTATGAATTTTAATCGATTCACTGTGCATGAGAGGTAAAAACAAAAAACTTCTTTCTATGGGGTCTAATGATTTATCTATGCCGATTGAGATAGCTTCTTGTGACAGCACCAGCGCCATTGGGTCATTGATAAACGCTAATGGTGAGTCCCTGAACATATTTCTGGAAAACTGATCTAACACTATAATTTCTGCCAGTCTCCCTTTAGGATTTTTTCTCCAATCAAAGAGCTCACAACGTACTGCTCTAGAATGGACATCTGAAAATCTATCTGATATGAGCTGATCAAAGGCATCATCCTTCTTGAACCATTGCGATTGATTTATCTCCTCAAACCAGAATTTTATTATTTCTTGATACATAGGGTAATCCTATAATAAGCTAATTTAGTTGCTTAATGGGGTGTTTCATGGATATTGTTCTTTCCATGATATAATTTAGGAATGTAACCACGACTTTATGTTTTGGTAATATTGCCCCCAAATAATATCAACAAGCTTCAGATCATGTATGTATGGTTGTTTTTTGAAATGGCAATGACAATCATAACCTGCTAATAAGTTTTTAACTTAAACAGATTAATATACAACATATGAATCCAAAAGAGCCTATAATCCAACAAGAACTTACTCTTCCATGTCCAAAATATTATGACCTACGTACTACTTGTAATGCTCATGGATGGATAGAATTAGCTCCTTTTGTTTGGAATGAAGAATCTGGTACTCTAGGCGCTACTGTCTCTGTAAATGACAGTGCTGTAGATATAATAATAGAACAACAAAAATCAAATATTATAGCTCATACATATTCTTATCAGCAACTTACAGGAAAACACCTAAACGAAATACAGTCACTTGTAAAAAGGATATTAGACCTAGAGGTAAATAATTCTAAATTACGTGAAATAGCAGTAGAAAACGGTATAGAGTATTCTTCCTTGATTGAAAATGGTGCTGGTAGAATATTACATTTTCCTACATTATGGGAAGATGCCGCAAAAACGTTATTTACAACGAACTGTTCATGGGCTTTAACAAAAAAAATATCAGATGAAATATGCTCGTCTCTTTCAACTTCTACCTCACCATTAGGGAGCTATTTTTTTCCTTCTCCTGAAAAAGTCGCAACATTAACTGAATCAGAATTACGTAACTCTGTGCCAATAGGATATAGAGCACCTTATCTATTATCACTAGCCAAAGAATTTTTAGATAATCAGGTCTTAATGAAATTAGAAGATAAATTACTTTCTTTTAATGAAGCTAAAAGCATTATTATGAGCTTTAAGGGATTCGGTTCATATGCTACCACTCATGTTCTAGTGATGGCAGGATATTTTGATGAGATACCTGTAGATTCGGTAGTGAAATCCTATTTAAAGAATAGCTATGGTGATGACCTTTCCATACCATTAATAATAGAAAATGTTTATGGTAAGTGGGGAAAATACAAATGGTGGGGGATGAAACTTGATAAAATGAATCGTAGAAAAATTGGTTAGGGAGGTTTAAAAAATATTGCCCTACCTCAAAAATGTGTTAGTTTCTTGACAACAGTAATAGTAACAACATCATCACCCATCA
>JAOZLO010000372.1 GCA_029934775.1 Desulfocapsaceae bacterium | reverse complement strand
AGTCTGATTTATCCTGGGAATGGAAATATCGTAAGATTCTGATCTTTGCCAACAGCCGGGGACGTTGTGATAAAATTTTTGAATTATTGAATGCAACGGGAGCTTTTAAAGGAGTGGCTCTGCTTCATTACTCCAATCTTAATACCAGAGAGAGGCAAATTGTTGAACAGCGGTTTCGTCAGCAAAATCGCGCAGTTTGTGTAGCAACCAGTACTCTGGAACTGGGCATTGATGTAGGAGATGTGGATGCAGTGCTTCTTTTTGAACCTCCTGACTCTGTTTCTGCTTTTTTACAGCGGATAGGAAGATCTAATCGTCGCCAGAAAACCGTCCATTTCTGGGGGATTTGCAGGGGTGGGAGGGCTGGAGAACAACTATTACGTTTTCTTGCCCTGCTTCGTCTGGCTGAAGAGGGTTTCGTGGAAGCCTCCCTCTCTGATCAAATGCCGAGTGTCCTGAGTCAACAGTTTCTATCGTGTCTGTATGAAAAAAAGCGACTTTCCCTGGCTGCCCTGGAAGAACTTTTTCCAAATTTTCCGGGGAGAGAAACTGAGAAAATATTCACCTCGCTAATCCAGAAAAAATGGCTGAAAAAAACAGCTGTAAAAGGTCTATACAGCGGTGGTTACCATTACTGGCAAGCTTTGGTAGAATATAGGATATGGAGTAATTTCCCGGAAATTGAAGATCTGTATCAGCTTCTGGTTGGGGATAAGTCGGTGGCTGATATTCCCCAATCGATTGTCAGGCAGATTGAACCGGGTGACCGTGTGCTTCTGGCAGGACGACGTTTGAGGATCCTGTGGATTGATGATGGAGAGCTTAAGCGGATATTTGCAGAACCTGCCCGGAGACTTGATGATAAAGAAATCTTCTGGTTTGGTAAAGGCAGTCATGTTTCATATGAAGTGGCGCAAGCCATGCGCATGGTGCTTAAATCCGTAAATGAAAAGGGAAGAGGAAATAAGAACATACCGGAGCTTTTTTCGCGCAGCAGCCGCCTTTTCCAGCAGCAGCTTGATAAAGATAAAAGAGCAGTGGTACTCGACAACAGTATTGAGGTTGTTCGTCTGGCAAATGGTTCCTATCAGTATCGAACATTTATAGGTGCAGTTGGAAATCTTATTATAGCCTGGAGTATCAGAGAGTTTTTTGCAGGAGAGGAAGAGGAATTTCAGGTGATACCCGATGAGATTGGCCTGATCTGTTCCTCTCAAGTGGAGTTTGAAAAGCTCAGCCTGCCGTCAACTGAGACTGAATTTGATTTCTGGCTCCGTCGACATTTTAAGATGATGGCGGCCATGTTTTCCATGAATGCTTTTTGCTCTACGCTGCCGGAGGATTTAATCCGACGTGAACTGGCAGGCTTTATCTTCGATCGCCGTTTGCTTGATTTTTTTATACTCTGCAGGAAAAGAACATCAAAAATAATAGACGGTGACCCGAAAAATCTCCATCTGCAAAAGCTGACTGCTCCTGAAAACGTCGTACAGGAAATCCAAAGTCAATCTGAACCATTACTGGAATGGGATAAAAAACGCAGGCTGGGCAGCAGTCTTCCGACTCTTCATCCACCTGTTATTTTTCAACCAGGGGCCCTAACTGGAACTATTATCGGTGAATATTTTCGGCATCAACAATGCGATCGTTGGTTGAGTCTGCAGTTCTTCCGACCTGAAGGGTGCTTATTTCATAATATCAGCGAAAATGATGCCAGGATTGCATCTCTACGGATTGCCAGGGGAATTGCCTTTGAAGAAAAAATCGTAGCCCATTTGGACAGTGGTAACAAAATATTCAGGACTATTCCTCTAAAAAATGCAGATGATCGGGCGCTGTCAATGGCTGAACGTTTTACTGAAACAGTCAGCTGTTTTGAGCAGGCGGGAAAACAGTGGAACATCGGCAGCAGTTACATCATCCAACCTGTTTTAACCATTGATTCTATTCTGCAGATACCTGGGAAATCATCGCTGGCCGGTGTCGGTATTCCTGATCTGATTCAACTGACAGCAGAAGGAGAGAAAGATTCTTTTGCATTACAGGTTGGCGATATTAAAAGCAGTGTAGAACCCCGCTACTATCAGAAATGGCAGGTGGCGTTTTACGCATGGTTGCTGCACCATCTGGTTGACAACAAAACAGGATATGCTCATATCACGGTAGCGGACAGGGGATTTATACTTACCCCATCTGGTGATGGTGATCTTGCAAGACGCCATGTTTTTGATCTCAAACCATATCTCGCCTCAATGGCTGCCGTTTTCGAAAATTTTAAAACCGTGCTGGCCTCTTCTCCATACTGCTCTTTCTGGCAGTTGCAGAGACATTGTGCTAATTGCTACGGTTTTGAATTGTGTTATCAGCAGGCAGCAGGTGAGGAAGATGTCCAGTTTATTCCAGGAATCAGCCGTGGAGTTTTACAGAAAATGCGTACTGCCGGTATAAAGTCTCTGCTTCAGGAAGAGGATTTAGAAAACGTTTTTGATTCAGTGCAAAAAAAAGCTCTGCAGAGGGCAATGGCTTCTTTTAATCGTAATATAATTACCATCAATACAGAGAAAACAGATCTCTTCCCTGTAAATATTTCAACACTTTTCATCATCCACCTTGTTGTTGACCCTGGGTCAGGAATTGCAAAAACTATTGGGCTGGCGATACAAAAAAAAGGCAGGGAGTTGGAGATATCAAGCTGGACTGCAAGGACTGACTTAGAACAGTCCCTGATATGGGAGAATTTTTCGAGCCGTTTATGTCTGCTCTGGCGTGATGCGATTGAAGATAACCGTGGACCTCATATTCTGTTGTTTGGCCAGGAGACAAGGCAGAGGATATTGGAGTTCGCAGATTTTTCGGCTGACACTCAAATGAGTGCTCTGTTTTCTTCTGGAATTAATTGTCACTATACCGATCTGCAATTTCTGCTAACCAGCCATTTTTCACTGCCATTGCCGGGTACAATGACCTTTTATGGCCTGAATCGTCTATTGACGATTATGCCGGAGGTTGAATTACCTGCGCCAGAGAGCCTTTTCCATGCAGACCGGTTTTCTGAGATTGAGATCTCAACTTTTTGTGATTTTATCTATAAATTGTGGCAATGGATCACATCTCATCTTAAGAGTCGATGGCATAAGGATGAATGGTACCTCCAGGAACAAACCGGGTTCAATCTGCAAAAGTGCTGCATGGAACTTATAATCGCTGAAAGAGTATATCAGCAAAGAGATAGTAGTGCCCTTGCGGCACTTACCCTTGTTGAGCGTCTGGAGCGTTTTCGAGCCTTGGGGCCTCTTCGGTTTGTCAGTACAACCCTTGATGAAGAGGGAAAAAATTTATTTCTTTTTTCAAAAGTGGTTAACGACAGCGACCAGAGTAGCGAAAGCAGCCGAACTATTCCCGCGAAATTCAGGTCAGGTGATTTTCTCAAGCTGGTACCGCTTGGGGTAACAGATCTGCAAAGTGGACTTCCGGTTATTATGGCAGATTATAATTCACAAACGAGTGAAGTAGCGCTTTATCCTCGTCAGGGAGGGGGAGGGATATTTAAGGAAGTATTCTGCTCTCTGGAGGAAGATGGGGAAGATTATCACTCCACTAAACTCCTTGATGCAGTACAAATTGGTTTTGCAGATGATAATCCTCAGATGACAGAATTATTTGGAGGTACATTTACCTATAGGAGAGAAAAGCCGGATGATCAGCTCTGGTTACAAAACTGGCTGGATTCCGAGGCAGCAGCGGCAAACTTGAATTTGTCCCAGCAGCAGGCGCTGAGATTGCCTTTTAATTATGCC
>JAOZLO010000371.1 GCA_029934775.1 Desulfocapsaceae bacterium | reverse complement strand
ACCACTTCCCGCTGTCTTATAGTAAGAGAATCAATTCCGGGTGGAATTTCGCCACAGCAACCTTTAATGAATTCATCTCTCAACTGCTGAGAGAAACTCGGAGAAATATAACTCTCACCGGATCGCAGACTATTAATAGCTACAAACAATTCAGTCCCGGCATCTTGTTTCAACACGTATCCTTCAGCACCGACAGACAGGGCATGTTGCAGGTATTCTATTTTATTATGCATGGTCAAGATCAGCACTTTTATGTGGGGACTGGTTATCTTGATTTCTCGAGCCGCCTCAATTCCGCTGATTTTGGGCATGGAGATGTCAAGAATAACCATTTGCGGTGATACCCGGTTGAGTAAAGCCAGAAGTTCATGGCCATCACTGGCCTCACCTATCACATTGATGTCCTCCGAGGTTTCAAGTATTTTTTTCATTCCCAGCCGGAACATCAGATGATCGTCTACCAGTACGACATCGTATGTTTTTTTCAAATTAGAGCCTCCTCTCCTATTGGGATTTCAAAATGAATCCTGGTTCCCCTTCCCTGCTGAGTCGATATATCGAGAGAAGATCCGAGCATCAGCACCCGCTCCTGCATAGCAGAAAGCCCCATTCCTTTTTCCGCTGCGTGCATGGCTGACAGCTGATCAAGATTAAATCCGCCACCGTTATCGGTAACGGTGACAGTCATAAAGCTGTTGTTGAGCTTGATTTGAATATGGACATGACTTGCGTTGGCGTGTTTTGCAATATTAGTCATAATCTCCTGGAAAATCCGGTAAAGGATGATTTGTTTTTCCAATGTGAAAACCTCCTCCATGGATTCAATTTCCCGGAAGACATTAAAATCACAATGTTTTACAAAATCATCGAGCAACAATTCAACGGCTGCTGTCAATCCAAAATCGTCAAGGAGAGAAGGACTCAAATCCTTGGACAGTCGCCTGACGTTTTCAATTACCACATCCAGATATTGTCTGGTCTCCTGAATATCATCGAAGATAACAGCTGTTGCACTGTCAAGTCGATTTTGTATTGAACTGAGCTGTACTTTCAGCAACGACAAGGATTGGCCAAGATCATCATGCAATTCCATAGATATGTGCCGACGTTCTTTTTCCTGGGCCGAGATAATGTGAGACGACAGGCTCCTCAACCGGTGTTCTGATTGCCGTAATGCCACCTCAGTCCTCTTATGCTCGCCGATCTCCCTTTTTAAAAGCTCATTAGCTGTCAGCAATTCTTTTGTACGCTCATCAACCCGGCTCTCCATTTCTTCGTAGGCATTCTGAATCACTTTTTCTGAACGTTTACGTTCGCGGATATCACGAGCAACCCAGACAATTCCTTCGATTTTTGCGTGTTCATCATACAACAGTGCCTTTGAAATAGTAACTGGTATCCGTTCACCAGTTTTAGTCAAATAGTTTTTTTCTACTGCGCCAAAAGAACTTTCGCTCATCAGATTATCGATCGAGGAAATTTCAGCATTTTCTTCGATAAGGATATCCGAGACTGGTTTCCCGATCAGTTCGTGTTCGTCGTATCCAAGTAAATCAAGAGTAGCCTGGTTAATAGTACGAATAGTGATGTCCGGATTAATCACAATCAATGCATCGAGCATCGATTCGATGATATTATCCACAAAGGTTTTGGATACAGTTGTTTTGCTAAGATCAGTAGCCATCCGGTTGAAGGCATCTGCCAGGATGCCCACCTCATCTCGAGACTGAATATCAATACGTGTCTCCAGTTGCCCTTTGCCTATTTTCAATGCTGCATCGGCCAATTGACGAAGCGGTTTGGAAAGGTAATTTGACACCCATAACCCTAGTATCAGAATACTGAGAAGACTTAAAGTCGTTGACACAATAATGATTATGCTGGCATTGGGTATAGATTTGTGAATGATTCTACTAATCTGTTTTTCTCTCTCGACCTCCTTGTTTTTCCAGTATCCTTGAATAACAGGCTGAATATTCTCCCGGTAATGAGGCTCCAGAGTCTTTGTAAAAAAGGCATCTGCCTGAGCCGGCAATTCATCAGCCAGATTGATGAAGTGAGAAAGATATTTCCAGTGATAATAAAAGTGCTTTTTCCTCAAATCTAATAAATCTTTAAGTTTTTCTCCACCATGCTGTCGATTGATATCTCTTGGAGGTTTTTCCTCTTGATGAGTCGTTTTAATCAAAGGCGTGAGAAGATATTTGAGTTTATCCAGATCCGCTTTCAATCTCTGTTCAATCTGTTCCCGTTCTGCAACGGACACACCCAACTCCGATGAAGTCATTGAATAAATATAGCTAATCTCAGGTTTGTTGTTGATGAGATCCTGCATGGAATTCTGGCTGTTCTCCAATACTCGGATGAGATTCTCAGCTGTACCTGCTACATCCAGGGAATCGGCCTTGAGTTCAACAACTTCATTACTGATATCTATATATACCCTGACCGACAAATACATCAAACCACCCATAACTAAAGCAATGGCCAGATATCCAGCAATCAGTTTTTGGCTTATTTTCATGAACACTCAAGCTCCTTTTACACATTTTCACTAGGACACTTGCAAGTAAAGCCACGGTTTGGATATTCTCAACTCGATATTACATCCGGGGGGCACTATTGTTGCCATTTGGCTTTTTGCAGATCAGCAGTTTTTTTTAGTTCCCGAATAACATCATAGGATTCTGAAGTTGTCTTCACGAACCGGTCAGCATTTATTTTGCTGAAAAACTTGCTGGAAGCTGGTTGAGTGTGGAAAGTAAGGAAGGTCTCTTCGATCTTTCTCTTTAGATCAGAGCACAGGGTATCTCTGTAACATATAGGATCTTGAGGTATTACTTCAGAAAACCACAGGTAATTATAGTACTCCTTTTGAACCATGCCTCGTTCAATAACATTTTCGAATCGATGGGTGGCAACAAAAGCCGCGTCCACTTCTCCTTCGTACACAGCCAGAGCAGCTAAGTCATGCCCTCCAGTATAAATTACTTTCCCAAAAAAGGCTTCTATCGGACGCTGAATCGTTTGAGTGAATTTCGCCCGCGGCACCAGGTTTCCCGATGTACTTACCGGGTCGATCATGTCCACTGACCCATTTTGCAATGACGCTATGGAAGTGAAGCGCGAGCCCTTACGGGTAATAAGCACAGATCTGTACCCAGGTCCTGCTTCCTGAATATACCCTGATCTTTTGGCGACGGTGGCAAACACCTGGATTTCTGAAGCCAACGCGCTGGCAATGGTATAGGCATAGGGACCTAAAATTGCCACATTAACCCAGTTCTGGGTCATCGCATCAATCATATTTGAATAAGAGACAGGTACATAAACTTCTATTTTCTTACCTGTTTTCTCACTAAGATAATTGATAAGAGGTTTATAACTATTAAACTCCTGAATGGATTCTTCGGTAGGAATTATCGAAATAACCAATGTATCAGGATCTTCACATTGTGCGACTACATATCCGACGACCAGAAATGAGAAGAGTGTATGGATAATTGCAGCGATTAACCCACCTGTAAAGATCCGCAAATACTTTCTCCCATAGATGTTCCAGATTTCATAACAACAAAAAGGGTTCACCTGTGCTCCCATTGTCAACACCAGGTATCAATGAATATAATCTTTAGTACCACAGAAACACCACTTGTGAAATGGTTTTGGCCAATTTTGCTGATCACTTTCACTCGAAGGGGAATTCCAATTTTGAATCTGGCCAAACATTCGGGAGTGCCTTTAAAGACAATATTCAAGCGTATATGAATCAAGAATAAAGGAAAATGTCATCTTTGA
>JAOZLO010000370.1 GCA_029934775.1 Desulfocapsaceae bacterium | reverse complement strand
TTTCCATTTCAGCCTCCTTTTTTGCATATCAGTTGCAATATATTGCAACAATAAACCATGGTGTATCTCCCCAGGTAACCAGAAAATCGACCTCTCTGCCCTGTCGATCCCGAAGGTACCAGAGCCTGGTTTTGATTCCAAAGACGTAATGATAAAAGTCACAGAATTTAAGTAGGTGGGAGGCGATCATATTCTCAAATCCTGCCCCTTTCGATTCGATCTCCGACCAGTCCCAGAGATAATACTTTGACTCTTTCTTCAAGGCCCGTTCCAGCCTGTGATGATACGGCATGATACGAAAACAGTAGTAGTTTCGGCAGAGAAGCTCCATCCAGGAAATGATGGATTTAGGGCTGGTCTGTACATCTTCAGACAGGGATGAAAGGGAAAGCGGGGAGGCTACCCGTTTTGGCAGAAGCGCGCCAAGTAGTTCGACCTGGGAGAGAAGTCGTACTTTTTCGGAATCTCGGATATCCTCCCGAAATATCCTTTCAAATCGCTCATTCTGCCAACGGAGCAGGCTACGCTCAGAACCTTCCAACAGAGGTTCTGGAAACCCGCCAAAATGGAAAAGTTCTTTCAGGTTTTTTCCTTGCTGATCAAAGATAAGATCATGACAGGGCCCGGGCATATGCAATTCAGTCGGAAAATGTTCGAGCTCTTTGAGTGTGAAGGGGTGGAGAACATGGTAATGGTATCGGCCAAGCAGGGAGTCTCCTGATCTTCTATAGATATCCAGACGAGAACTTCCAGTCACAAGGATTTTTTCTTTGTTCAGCCGGGTATCCCATATACCTTTTATAAGATTTTTCCATCTGTCGTATTTGTGAATTTCGTCAAAGACCAGACAGTTTGTCATTGGCGGCCACTCCTGCCCTGTTATCTGTATCTTATGTTTCGGATTATCCCAGTTAAGGTAGAGATGATGGTGGTGTTCTTCGGCCAGGAAACGGGCCAGGGTAGTTTTGCCTACCTGGCGGGGACCACCGATAAAGACCATTTTCTTCGTCAGATCTTCACGCAGAGGGGCTGTTAGATAACGAGCTTCCATATGACAAAAATATCATCAAGGTAATAAATGTCAAGACATTTGTGGAGAGTGGTTAAATAAAGACCTGACAAGGAAGAGATTGTCATTGCGTAATTCCTGTTGCTCTAACTCTTCGGTGAATCCAGCCCGGCTGAAGAGCATATATTTGCAATACGGAGCGACAGGCAGGTTGTTTGCAGCTATTTTATCGAGCAACCCGCGGTAAACAGACATTCCAACCTTTTTACGGCTCCATTTACATTCACCGACCACGTTTAATTTGAAATCTGCATTTATTCCGGCAACATCGATTTCATAATTCCCGGCCCACTGGCGACCAACCTTTAAACAGTTAAGGACTTCTGATTGTTGCTGCACATAATTGCGGCAGAGTTGTTCAAAGCAGTGGGCAATATGGGTTTGAATTTTAGGCTGAAGGCGCTCAACTATAGTTTCCATCTGGCCAAATTCGAGGAAGCTTTCGTAAGGGAAGATCGTTCCAAACCAGAGACGGAGGAATGGGTCGGCAACTTGATAAAATCCCTTTTTAGATTTCAAAGGATTTTTTTCAAGCACCGGTACCTCACGGTATACAAGAAAAAGATCACGTAATAAATCTATGTAATGGGTGAGTTGATTGGCGGGCAGGCTGAGTTTTCCGGCAATCTCCGATATGCGGCCTGTGCCTCCGCCAAGAGTTTGCAGGATAGACCAGCAGGTGTTTGGCGAGGAAATTTCCTCATGGAGTAAATATCGTGCTTCCTGATATAATATCCCTGAACGTTGTAGAACAAGTCCTTCCAGAGCATCATTAAAACCGTTGTAATTCTCAAGCAGCTCCAGATAGCGGGGAACACCTCCACACAAAGAATATAATTTTACCAGCTCATCTTCTGAATAATCAGGCAGGAAATCCTGTAGATGTTGAAATACAAGGGGAGATAAAAGTATCTGCCCTGTCGAGCGACCATATAGCGGGGCGCTCTGTGCCATGGTTTCCCGGTACATCATGGAAGTTACAGAACCGCAAAGAATGAGCATGATGTTCTCGTGCTGCCAGTGCTCATCCCACCATTTTTGGATAAAAGATGAGAATGCAGGCTGCACCTGACACATATATTGATACTCATCAAGAATCAGGATTACTTTTTTTTCTTTAGGTCGGAATCGGTCAAAGGCTGCAAAAAGATCATACCAATCGGGATAATCGACAGATTGAAGCAAAGGTTCTTTGAGGGACGCAGCCATAGTCAGAGCAAGGGCCTTTTTGAGAGATTGCTCTCCAGCACGGTCGGCCATAAAATAAGTGTGAGGGCGTGTAATACAAAATTCTTTCAGAAGTCTCGTCTTGCCAAGGCGGCGCCTGCCATACAGAATGACCATCTGGCCTTTATCGTTATTGTGGAGTTTCTGCAGGTGGGCAAGCTCTGGTTTCCTATCAATGAATATATTCATATTTGAACTATAATATTTTAAATATGAATCTTCAAGAAGGAAAAATCCACCATGATAAAAATATCGTCAAGGTAATAAATATCAAACCATCCGCAACTCTCTGCAAAATGTACCGAACGGGAGAAGTCGAATATTGCCTTTTACAAAGTCTTTTTCCTGGGTATGCACCTGGAAAAAAAGTGGGATGTCGGTACGCTTACTGAAATAGTTGATGGCCGGATTCAGGCTTTTTTCACTTGCCTTGCATTCCACTGCAAAAAGAGGTTTTCTTTCGCGGAGAACTACAAAATCTATCTCTCGCCTGTCTGTGTCCCGCAAGTATCGTAACTCCATGTTGAACCCTTCAGTATCTTCAATGAAATGGCAGTATTTGAGGAGTTGACAGGCCACAAGATTTTCAAATCGTGCTCCTTTTGATGCAACCAAAGACCAGTCCCAGAGATAGAGTTTTTGTTCTTTTTTGACGGCCCTTATTTTAGGTGCTCCGTAGGGAGCGATACGGAAACAGTAATACATCCGTTCGAAAATTTTCAGCCACCGCTCAACTGTATCATGTGCTACCTGTAAAACTTCTTTAAGATTTTTCACAGAGAGGGGAGACCCGACCCGGTTTGGTAATTCATCGGCGAGAAGTTCAAGTAAACTGATTTCCCTGACATGTTCAAGGTCGCGTATGTCATCGTAAATAACTCTCTGCAACCGCTCCCGCTGCCATCTTCTCCAGAAACGATCGTTGCCGTGCAGCAGTGGTTCGGGGAAACCACCGAACCGTAAAAGAAGGTCAAGATCTTTTGCTGAAAAATTTGTAGAAAATTCAGGAAGGGAGAATGGATGGAGGCGGTAATAATGATATCGACCCTGGAGCGAATCACCTCCCCGGCGATAATAATCTAATCTTGCAGAACCGGTGATAAGCAATGAGATTTGAGATTTGTTGGTATCATAAAGACCTTTCACCAGATTTCGCCAGCGTGCGAACTTGTGGATTTCGTCTAGAATAGTAAGAGGTTGTCCGGCTGGCAGCTCTCCCTGCAACAATGATTTTCGTCCTTTCGGGTTGTCCCAGTTAATATATGCGGGATGGGATTCCGATCCATCTGATAACAGGGAGAGGGAGAGAGATGTTTTTCCCACCTGGCGAGCTCCGCCGATGAAAACCATCTTGTTTTTCAGGTCTTCTCTGATATCTGTTTTTAAATAACGATCTTTGATTTTCATGAGTAAAGTCATGTTAACATGATTTTACTCATGAGTAAAGTCTGATGATGTCGAATTCTCCTCCGGCGTCTATCTGCGACTACGGGGGCAGACCACGGT
>JAOZLO010000369.1 GCA_029934775.1 Desulfocapsaceae bacterium | reverse complement strand
GTACACCCGGTTCCCATATTTTTCAGTCCTTCTATATAATTACCGGTGCCATGTCCTTTCGCTTCTTTCCTGACAATAAATGCAGGAATCGGCTGTCCGGCAAGATAACTCGCAATGGATACTGCAGTAACCAGAGGGTCTGCACCGAGAGTCATGCCTCCGACGGCCTGAATGGGGTTTTGGGATTTCTGCAGTAGCTCAAAGAGTAATTTACCACAAAGATAAGCACCTTCAGCGGAAAGTGTCGTCTGTTTACCATCTATATAAAAGTCAGATGTTTTCCCGGAAGTTAAAGTAAACGTGCCTTTTCTATATGATTTTTCAAGAAGAATATTTTTTAATCGCTGTCTGTCATTCATAATATTAAATAGGAGAGAGTTTTGTTGTATGTTATGAAGTGCTGCCAAAAAGCACACTTTCTTTTTATACCTTTTTTGGGTGATTGTTGAAAGAAAAAACTACCACTTTGTAAGGAGGCAATGGTAGAGTAGGTCCGGCATTATGTTCATGTATCGGAAAACAACGTTTTTCCATCAGCAAAAGACGGACTGAAGGTTATTAGTCCTTAAACCTGCCCCCAGGGCATTATGTTCTATAAACGAGGTGGTAATTATGTGTGGTATTGTTGGGTATTGTGGGCCGCGCAGGGTGGTGCCTGTCGTTCTGGAAGGTCTCAGGCGACTGGAATATCGAGGATACGACTCAGCAGGAATAGTTTACCTTGAAAATGGAAAACTGATTAAACACCGATCTGAGGGGAAGCTGTCCAATCTAGAGATGATAATCGATTCTGCCATAATAGCCCCGGCCCATATCGGGCTTGGTCATACCCGCTGGGCTACCCATGGTGCACCTACAACAAACAATGCGCATCCTCACAGTGACTGCAGTGGCGACCTGGTTGTTGTTCATAATGGTATTATAGAAAACTACCATTCTTTGAGGGAAGAGTTAAAATCAAAGGGGCATCGCTTTTCTTCAGAAACAGATACAGAGGTTCTTGCTCATCTCATTGAGGAATATCTGGAAGATGATCTCGTGTCTGCTGTAAAAGAGGCAGTTGGCAGAGTTGAAGGTTCATATGCAATTGGTGTACTCTGGACCGGTCTGCCGGACACACTTATCGCTGTTCGGAACCAGAGTCCTCTAGTGCTTGGCACCAGTACAGAACAGGGCACTTTTCTAGCCTCTGATATTCCCGCTCTGCTCCCTTACACCAATGAAGTTGTCTTCCTTGATGATATGGAACTGGCTGTACTCAAAGCAGATTCCTTTAAAGTATATTCTCTTATTTCAGGTTCGCTGCTTGATAAAGAGGTGAAAACGATCAACTGGAATGCTGGAATGGCTGAAAAAGGCGGGTTCAAGCATTTTATGCTGAAAGAAATTTTTGAGCAGCCCCAGGCAATAACCAATACTGTAAGTGGTCGTATTAATCTGGAATCCGGTTCTGTGGAGTTGCCGGAGGTGAATTTTGGTAAAGAGGATATTGGCAGGATTGATCGTATATTTCTCGTTGCCTGTGGCACTTCATGGCATGCGGCACTCGTTGCGAAATACTGGATTGAAAAATTTGCTCATATTCCTGTGGATGTCGATATTGCCTCAGAATTCAGATACAGACACCTTCTCGTCAATGATCGGGTGCTGACTGTGTCCATTTCACAGTCAGGGGAGACAGCAGATACGCTGGCTGGGATCCGGCTTGCCAGAAAACTTGGATCAAAAGTCATAACTATCTGCAATGTTGTCGGCTCTACAATGACACGTGAGGCAGATGGCACAGTATATACCCATGCCGGCCCGGAAATTGGTGTTGCTTCAACAAAGGCGTTTATTTCGCAACTTGCAGCACTGTTTCTTTTTACCCTTTTTCTCGCTCAGAAAAAGAGAACGATCAGCCCTGAGAAAAGTAGAGAACTGGGTAAAGCACTGATAGATATTGCAACGGTTGTTGAACAGGAATTACCACGAATTCAGGCTGACATTGTAAAACTCATTGACAATTTTTATGATTGCCGGGATTTTCTCTTCGTAGGTCGCGGCTTGAGTTTCCCGATAGCTCTTGAAGGAGCCTTGAAACTCAAGGAGATTTCATATATTCACGCAGAAGGGTATGCTTCAGGTGAACTCAAGCATGGCCCGATAGCACTTATCGACAAAGAAATGCCGATACTTGCACTGGTGCCTCAGGACGATGTGTATCAGAAGAGTCTTTCTAATGTGGAAGAAATAAAAGCTCGCCAGGGGCGTCTTATCTTGATAGGTACGGAAGGGGACAGTCACCTGCGAAAGCTTACGGAGGATGTTATCTACCTGCCTAAGGTTCCTGATGAAATGAATCCTATCCTGTATACCATACCCGCCCAGCTTCTTGCCTATGAAATTGCTTCAAAACGCGGCTGTGATGTAGATCAACCAAGAAATCTTGCCAAAAGTGTGACTGTGGAATAGAAGGGGAGAGATTTATACCACCACTATTTTAGCTGTTTTGAGGAATTGTGGTGAAATAATGAGTTCTTTTTTTTCTTTATCTTTGAGAGAGACCAGCAGATCTTTACGGGAAATCTTTGTAGAGTAGACTGTGCCGCCTCCCTGTTCTTTGTCCTTCCATCTATCGAGGAACCAGTCTGCCTTTTGTTTGTTTGTCGTCCAGCAGAACCCTTTTTCCACTCCGGTAATCGATCCCCGAAAGACAGGAATATTCTCATCGAGAAATGAATCTCCCAGGCTGTAAAATCGTTCTGCGTCACATTGCAGGAAAAGATTGTGCCAGGTATCAAATATTCCCCCGGAAGTAAAGGCACTGTTCTCTTTGCAATAGAGTTTGAGAACCGTTTCCTCCAGGCAGTCATCTTTTTTGAATTCTTCAATATTATTGAGGAGAAACTGGAGATGATCCAGGTTGTTCAGGGTCTGTATTGCAGTTAAAGGGGTTTTGGAAGCTGCTATGTTTTTGAGGATGATGTTTGTTTTCTCGCCCTGCAGTGCTTTATGTCTTGCCTGCATTTTTTCATTGGCAAAAGACCCGATGAAGTTATCGGGCGGGTAAAGGAATTGTATTTTCTTTAGATTCCATTTCATGTTTTTTTCTCTGGCATATAGATTGATCATGGTGTGTAGTCTTTTAATTTAAACGTAGAGGGATTTCCATTTTTTATTGTTGTTTCAGTGAGAGCCAGCTGTTAGCCACATCAAGCATTCGGTTGGCAAAGCCCCATTCGTTGTCGAACCAGCACAACATTTTAATTAATCGACTAGAACATACTCTGGTCTGAGTGCCATCAAAGATAGATGACCTGGGATCTGTGTTAAAATCTACAGATGCATGTGGTTCCTCGGTATAACCGACCAGTTTTTTAAGTGGTCCCTCTGCAGCTTTTTTAATCAGCCTGTTAATATCTTCACTGGAGGTTTTTTTCTCGACATTTATTGAGAGATCCATAACTGAGACGTTAATCGTTGGTACTCGAAGGTGTAGACAGCTGAATTTACCACTAAGGCGGGGCATTAATCGGTCAATACCGGCGGCAAGGCTTGTATTGACCGGAATTATAGAATGCAATGCACTGCGAGTAAGGCGAAGATCGGTGTGGTGGTAGCTGTCAATCACCGGCTGATCGTTCATGGCTGAATGAATTGTTGTTGTTACACCACTTTCTATACCCAGTTCCCGGTCGATGATATGGAGAATTGGTACGATACAATTGGTAGTACATGATGCATTGGAAACTACGGTATGGTCAAACCTCAGCTTGTTTTCGTTGAAGCCGTAGACGATGGTCGTATCTACGTCAGGGTC